>JAZNKN010000001.1:0-35735 GCA_045578625.1 Acutalibacteraceae bacterium
TCCTGCACCACCGAATGATCGCGCGTGATCTGCTCGATGTCACGCGGCGTGATCATATACGCGCGGCTGTCGCCGACGTGAGCGATATATACAGCCTCGGGTGTGGCGATCACCGCCACCACCGTAGTACCCATACCAAACAGGTCGGCATCCTCGCGTGCAGCGCGGTAGACCTCACCGTTTGCGTCCTGCACGGCGGATTCCAGCAATTCGCGGATCGCTTCCGGCGTGGCATTCTCGCGGTATTCGTCCACCAAACGGTCGGCAATACTGCGCATGGCGATCGAACTGGCAATGTTGCCGCCGTTCGCACCGCCCATACCGTCGCACACCACGGCAAACGCCGTCGTTTCGGTGAGCTTTCCGCACAGGAAGGCATCCTGATTGCTGGAGCGCACACGTCCCGGATGGGACGCTCCCAATGTTCGCATGGTTTAGTCCTCCTCTCGTTCCTGCCGGCGAAGCTGCCCGCAGGAGGCGCTGATATCCGCGCCTAAGGTGCGTCTGACCGTAACGTTCAGACCTTGTTGTTCCAAAAGCTGTTGAAACCGTCTCAGGCGCGCCTGAGAGCTGCGCCGATGATCCTTGCCGCGCACCTCGTTGGCGGGAATGAGGTTAACGTGGCACAGCATGCCCTTCAGCCGTGCCGCCAGTTCCCGTGCGCAAGCATCGGTATCGTTCACGCCGTCGATCATCGCATATTCAAACGAAATACGACGTCCGGTGGCGCGGATGTAATCGCGGCAAGCCTTGAGCAGCACCTCCACCGGATAGCGGCGGTTGATCGGCATTAGGCGTGACCGGATCTCATCGTTCGGCGCGTGCAGCGACACCGACAGGGTCAGCTGCAGCTGTTCCTCCATCAGTCGGTAGATCCCGTCTACCAGACCGCAGGTGGAAAGGGATACGTGACGCATCCCGATATTGACACCGCCCGGTCGGGCGAGTGTTTTCAAAAAGTGGAGCACCTGCTCATAGTTGTCCAGCGGCTCTCCCATACCCATGAGAACGACCGAGGATACGCGGATGCCGCGGTCGCGCTGCGCCGCTTCGATCTGCGCGAGCATCTCGGAAGCCGACAGATTGCGCGACAGACCGCCCATGCCGGTGGCACAGAACGAGCAGCCCATCCGACAGCCCACCTGCGTGGACAGACACTGCGACCAGCCGTGGTGATAGCTCATCAGCACGGATTCCACCGTTTCTCCGTCCGACAGACCGAACAGATACTTCACGGTCTCATCCAGCTGCGACTCCAAGCGGCGCAGGATCTCAACACCGGGGATATAAAACTCCTGAGTCAGCTGCTCACGCATGGCGAGCGGCAGGTTGCTCATCTGCTCAAAGGAGGTACAGCCGTTATCCAGCCATTGCAGCACCTGCTTGCTGCGAAAGGACGGGTAGCCCATGGCAATCAGACGCTGATGCAGTTGTTCCTCTGTCAACGAGCGGATATCCTCCGGCATCGGGCGGCACCTCATTTTTTACAAAATCCCGCAATAAAGAACCCATCGGTCCCGTGTACGGGCGGAAACAGCGTAATGGTATGCGACGGCGTCAGACCCGCCGCGGCAAAGCAACTGTCAAGCGGTAATATGCGGGGGGAAAACTCCGGATGCTCTTTAAGGAAGCGCTCCGCCACCCTCTCATTTTCCGCGGGATTCAGCGTGCAAGTGGAATACTGCAGCACACCGCCGGATCTGACCATCTCCGCACTGCGCTCCAGAATGCGATACTGCAGCTCGGGAAGCTCGGCAAACTCCGTCGGGTCCTTGTAGCGGATCTCCGGCTTGCGGCGAATGACACCCAGACCGGAGCAAGGCACGTCACACAGCACGCGGTCAAAGGTGCCGCTCAGCTGTTCGGGACAAGGTGCAGACGCATCGCGCGCCGCTGTGCGAAGAACGGTGATGCCCAATTCCTGCGCACGTCGGTCAATGGTCTCGCACTTGGCGGGATAAATATCACACGACAACAGACGCCCGGTGTTATTCATCATCTGCGCCACCGTGAAGCTCTTGCCTCCCGGTGCCGCGCACACATCTGCGACCGATTCACCGGGTCGCGCTTCAAACGCCAAACAAGCCCATTGCGAAGCCTTATCCTGATAATAATAGCAGTTTTTTTCGTCAGTTGCAAGATTATTTAACAAATAACCGCAATTCAACCGAAAACAATGGGGTAAATCCTCACAAATTTGGTGATTCGCGCCCAGATCCGACAGCTTTTTGGAAAGATCTTCATCCGTCGTGCGCAGCGTGTTCACCCGCAGGAACGCATCCGGCTCCTCATTCATCGCGGCAACCAGCCGTTCAGCCATCACATCGCCGTAAGCCTCACGCCAGAAAGCGATCAGCGCAGTCGGGCAGGAATGACAGATCGACAGACCCTCATCCCCTGCCGGCAGGTCGTCAAACAGCGACTCCCGCCGCCGGACGATCCCGCGCAGTACACCGTTGACAAAGCCCGATGCCTGCCCCTGCTTCAGCCGACGCACGCCCGAGACCGCCTCGTTGACCGCCGCCGACGCAGGGATCTTATCCATATACAAGAGCTGATACAGCGCCACGCGCAGCGTCTCGCGCACCACCGGATGCAGCTTGCGCAGCGGCATGGAGGAAGCGCCGGCAAGTATGTAATCGAGCGTCAATCGCCGCTCGATCACGCCGTAAAACAGACGCGAGGCCAATGCTTTATCTGCGGCGGACAGTTCGGTCGTCCGCAGCAGCTGATCCAACACGATGTTGGAATATCCCTGACGGCGATGCAGCTCGGCAAGCGCCTGCACCACCGCAGTACGCGGATCCTGTGCCATTACCGTCTCCTCCGTCCGTTGCCCAATACGATCAGCAGCAGGCGCAAAAAGTTCATCAGCGAAACCAGCATCGCCGCCACGTAGGTCATCGCCGCGGCAGACAGCACGCGACGAACGCCGTCCAGCTCCTCTGCCGTCAGGCCGCTGCCCTCCAGCGCGCGGATCGCCCGACGGCTGGCGTTGAATTCGACCGGCAGCGTCACCAGTTGAAATACCACCGCCGCACCAAACGCGATCACGCCGGCCAGTGCCAATGGCTGATACGACAGCAGGATGCCAAGCAAGATCAAAAACGGTGCCGCCGAACTGGCAAACCGCGTGGTGGGAATGAGTGCCATGCGAAACCGCACCGGCGCATACCCCTGTGCATACTGCAGCGCGTGGCCGGTCTCGTGCGCTGCCACGCCGATCGCCGCCACCGATTGCGAGCCGTACACCGGCTCGGAAAGTCGAATGGTGTTGGTGCGCGGATTGTAGTGATCCGTCAGCGACCCCCGCGTGGCTTCCACCGCAACTGAAATGCCGGCGGTGCGCTGGATCTGCTTCGATACCTCCGCTCCGGTCAGTCCGGCGCGGGTCAGCACACCGCTGTACTTGTTAAACGTGCTGTTGACCCGATATTGCGCGATGCCCGCGATCACCATCGCCGGCAGCACCAGCACAATATACCAATAGTCGATCCAAAACATACTTATTCCTCTCCGACAAACGGAGTCAACAAGGCGATCGGATGACCGCGGAAATATGCGGTCGCATCCATCCGTTTGCCGCCCTCCGCTTGTACCTCACAAAGCTCCAGAGACGTGCCCTCACCGCAGGCGATGACCGGCGGCTCAGTGCCAACGACCAGACCCGGTGCGACGTCGCACGGCCCTGCCACCCGCGTGCGGTGGATCTTCAACCGCTTGCCCTCGCGCATCACGGTCGCCACCGGCCACGGGCTGAGTCCCCGCACCTGATCGTGCAGCTGCTGTGCGGTCTTGGCGAAATCCATCGCGCACAGCGACTTATCCAGCATCGGTGCGTAGCAGGAGTCCGCATCATTCTGCGGAACTCGCTGTAATCCACCGTTCTCCAACGCCTTCAGCGTTTTAGAGAGCAATTCCGCCCCCATCACCGACAACCGATCGTGCAGCTCACCGGCGGTCAGATCAGGCTCGATCTCGCAGCGGTCGGTCAGCAGCATATCGCCGGTATCCAGCCCCACGTCCATAAACATGGTGGTCACGCCCGACTCCGTCTCGCCGTTCAGCACCGCCCACTGAATGGGCGCCGCACCGCGATACCGCGGAAGCAAGGACGCGTGTACGTTGATGCAGCCATACGTCGGCATCTCCAACACCGCTCGCGGCAGGATCTTACCGTACGCCACCACCACGATCAGCTCCGGCTGATAGCCGCGCAGCGTTTCCTGCACCTCTTCGTTTTTCAGCGAGGACGGCTGCAATACCGGTATACCGTGCTTCAGCGCGCACTCCTTGACCGGCGGCGGTGTCAGCTTCTGACCGCGCCCCTTGGGTTTGTCCGCCTGCGTGACGACCAACGATACGTGATAGCCGTCCTCTATCAGTCTTTCCAGACAGGGCACCGCAAATTCCGGTGTTCCCATAAAGATCACATTCACTCGGTCTCCACTCCGTTCTTGACACGATCCAAAAATACGATGCCGTCGAGATGATCGATCTCATGGCACATACACCGTGCGAGAAGCTCCTCGCCGGTGAGATAATACCACTTGCCGTGGCGATCCTGCGCCTTCATTTTCACCTTGTTGGGGCGGCACACCGTTCCCCATTTACCGGGGAACGACAGACAGCCCTCCGGACCTTCCTGCTTGCCGCTTTCGCTAACGATCTCGGGGTTAATGGCCTCGATGACACCGTCGCCCACGTCCATAACCACCACGCGGCGCAAAATGCCTACCTGCGGGCCGGCCAGACCGACGCCCTCTGCCTTATGCATGGTGTCTGCCATATCGTCCAGCAGCTGCCACAGACGCTCGTTAAACTCCGTGACCGGACGGCACACCTTGCGCAGGGCCGGATCCTCATCCTTCAAAATATTGCGAATAGCCATGAAACACAGCTCCTTTTTATAAAATCGTTGCCGGATTGCGGTCGGCATATACCGTGACGTCACGGTTAGCGGGATCGGCGCTGAACTTTGTCAGCAGCTCGCCGATCAATTGACGGGACAGTGCATTTCCACCCAGCTTGACGAGCAGCTTGTAGCGGTATTTACCCGCCATACGCGCCACTGCCGCCGGTGTGGGATCCAACACGATCAGGGGCAAGCCGTCGTACTGCGGCTGTCGTACGGTCTGCCGCAGCAGCTCCAACAGCCGTTGTGCCGCCTGCTGCACCGTTTTTTCCTGCATTCCTGCCAGACTGAACACGCAGATCTCCGTAAACGGCGGGTATTTCATCTGCTTGCGGGCGGCGATCTCCACGCCGTAAAACGCGGGATAATCCTGCCCCGAGGCCTGCCCGATGATATAATGCTCCGGCGTCGTCGTTTGAATGATCGCCTTGCCCGGCAGCTCCCGCCGACCGGCGCGACCGATGACCTGCGTCAGCAAAGAAAAGGTCGTTTCGTACGCCCGATAGTCACCGGCATACAGCGATTGGTCTGCCGACAGCACACCCACCAACGACACCCGCGGGAAATCCAAGCCCTTGGCCACCATTTGCGTGCCGATCATCACGTCGTACTCGCCCTCAGCAAACGCCTTGAAGCGTTCCTCGTACGCAAAACGCGACATAGTGGTATCGGTATCCATCCGCAGCACCCGCACATCGGGAAACAGCTGCGTCAGCTCCTCCTCCACCCGCTGCGTCCCCATACCCGAATAGCGGATATGCTCCGAGCCGCACACGGAACAACGCACCGCGGGCGGCTGCATGTGACCGCAGTAGTGGCACACCAGACGACCGTTGGCGCGGTGATACGTCATCGAAATACTGCACGACGGGCAGGTGACCACCTGACCGCAGGAGCGGCAGGACACAAAGGTCTGATACCCGCGGCGGTTGAGCAGCAGGATGGCCTGCTGTCCTTGATCCAGACAAGCGCGCAGCTCCCGTTTGAGCGGTTCGCTGAACACCGAATTTTCCATCGGCTGCTCCCGCATATCTACCACCTCGACCTGCGGCAATACCGCATCGCCGTAACGGGCAGGCAGCGTATGCAGCGAATACCGTCCGGTACGGGCGGCGTGGTAGCTTTCCACACTGGGGGTCGCCGACGCCAACAGTAGCAACGCCTTATGCCGTGCGCAGCGGAACTTCGCCACCTCACGCGCGTGGTAGCGCGGCGTGCTTTCTGATTTATAGGTATGCTCCTGCTCCTCATCTATGACAATGAGACCCAGTCGCTCCACCGGGGCGAACACCGCCGAGCGTGTTCCCACCACAATGGATGCGTCGCCGCGGCGGATGCGCTTCCATTCATCCATGCGCTCCCCCACCGACAGCCCGCTGTGCAGCACCGCGACACGCGTACCGTAGCGCTGCAGAAAACGATCCATCACCTGCGGTGTCAGCGAGATCTCCGGCACCATAACCAGCACCTGCTGCCCTTCGGCGATGACCTGATCGATCAAATTCATATATACCTGCGTTTTGCCGCTTCCGGTCACACCGTACAACAACGCGCATCCGGCCTCAGTCTCCCGATACCGCGCCAGCAGCTCCTCAAACGCGACCTGCTGTTCGGGGTTCAGCACCGTGGATCGCGGTTCGGAGACCGTCCGCGCCGTCACCGGCGAGCGCAGCCATTCCTGATCATACAGCTGCACCAGCTGTTTTTTGACAAGCGCCGTGACCACGGCATCCGTCACACCGGCAAGATAGCAAAGCTCCTTGACCGAAGCCGTACCGGCCTGCTCCAAGAGCGACAGCACCGCCCTCTGCTTGACGCTGCACTTGGCGCGAACGATCACCTCATCCAGCTCCTCCGACGGTACGCACAGCCGCGCCATACGGCGGGTAGCGTCGCCCGAGCGGCGGAACGCATCGTCACTGCGGGTCAACCACCCACGACGAAGCATCCGCGTCAGCAGCGTCTGATCCGTGCCGAAACCCGCGCAGCGCAACAGCTTGTCGCCGGGAACACCGTCGGGCAGCTTGTTGCTCATCGTGCAGGCCAGCTTGTACACTGCGGTCTCCTCCGGTGACATCTGCGCTTCTTCCCCTTCGGGAAGCGCCCGCACCGGTAAAAATACCGGTTTGACATTCCAATACAGACCGGTCGGCAGCATGGCGCGCACCGCGTCAAACACGGTACAAAACGAGCGCTCACGCAGCCACAACGCCAGATCCAGCAGCTCGTCGTTCAGCAGCGGCTGCTCATCCAGCACCTCCACCACGGCTTTAAGCTTACCGGTATCCGCGGTTTCTGTCACTTCCATAACGATGCCCTGACGACAGCGGTCCCCCCTGCCGAACGGCACCAGCACCCGACAGCCGCGCCGCACGGTCTGCGCCGACGTGTCCACGGCGTAGCTGTACAGCTTATCGAAATGATAGGCGGTCTGCTCCACCGCAATTTTTGCTACAACGCCCACGTCGGCACCTCCTTTGCTGCGAGTATCGGTAAAAAGCCAAAAAGACGCCCCTTCAAGGACGCCCTTTCGCTGTTCGGGATACGGACAGACTTATTCCGCCTCGTCCGATACGATCATTTTATAATCGCCGCCCTCAAAATCGTTGATCGCCATGCTGACCGGCTTCTCGATCAGAATGACACCGTTATCCTCGGCCTCCTGAGCAATATCGCGGGCACGCTTGGCGATGCCGACGACTACCGCATAGCGGCTGTTCTTGCCCTTCAACTTCTCAATATCACTGGGGTTCAGCATAGTTCAAATCCTCCAATATGTTTTTACTGCGGTCATACCGCATTTTTTCGGTTTCAATGATGCTGTTGATACGGCTGACCGCCGCTTCAACGTCATCGTTCAGTACTAGGTACTGATAGCCGTGCGCACGCGCCAATTCATCACACGCAGCGCGCAAACGGTTCTGCACACTTTCCTCGGTCTCGGTACCACGACCGCGCAAGCGACGCTCCAGCTCCTCCATCGACGGCGGCATCAAAAAGACCGATATGTAATCCTCCGTGCGGGACATCACCGTTTCAGCGCCCTGTACCTCGATCTCCAAAATCACATTTTTCCCTGCCGCCAACTGCTCTTCCACAGCGGCGCGCGGCGTACCGTAATAATTGCCGTTGTACTGCGCGTATTCCAGCAGTGCGTCCTCACGGATCATCTGCTCGACCTGCTCGCGGGTACGGAAAAAGTACTGCACGCCGTCAATATCGCCGGGTCGCGGATCACGCGTGGTGACCGAAACGGACAACATCGTATCCTCACGCTGCGCCAGCAGCCGTGCAACGACGGTCCCCTTACCGCAGCCGGACGGACCGGACAGAACGATCAGCAAGCCGCGGGATGCATCAATCGCCATTGCCGACATCCTCCTCATCGTCCTCGCCAAGACGGTTGGCCACCGTTTCGGGCTGCACCGCCGACAGGATCACGTGTTCACTGTCGGTGATCAGCACGGCACGGGTGCGCCGTCCGTAGGTGGCGTCGATGAGCGAGCCACGCTCCTTGGCATCCTGGATAATACGCTTGATGGGTGCAGATTCCGGGCTAACGATCGCCACCAGCCGACCGGCAGCGACCATATTACCGAAACCAATGTTGATAAGCTTCATCGTTTTCCCTCCGTTACCCTCACGGCGAACATTACTCGATGTTCTGGATCTGTTCACGGATCTTTTCGATCTCTGCCTTCATATCCACGACCACCTGTGCCAACTGCAGATCCTGCGCCTTGGAACCGATGGTGTTGGTCTCACGGTTGATCTCCTGCACCAGGAAATCCAGCTTGCGGCCGACCGGCTCGCTGCTGCACACCAACTGCTCCAACTGGTCCAGATGGCTGCGCAGACGCACCGTTTCCTCCGCGGTGGCGATCTTATCGGCAAACAGCGCCGCCTCGGTCAGCAGCCGCTGCTCGTCCACCGTCGCACTGCCGAGTAGCTCACGCATACGCTCGGTGATCTTGTCCATGTGTTCGCGCACCGTTTGCGGAGAACGCTCCTCCACGATGGCGACGCGCTCCAGCAAAAACGCGCGGCGGGACAGCACGTCGTCCCGCATACGCTCGCCCTCGCGCTCTCGCATGGCAATGAACTTTTCCAGTGCCGCGGCCGCGGTCTCGCGCACCACGTTCCAGATGGCTTCCTCGTCCGCCTCGTTCTTGCGAACGGACAGCACGTCGGGAAAACGCGACAGCCCCATTACCGAGCAATCATCGCGCACCGACAGCGTTTCCGCCATCCCCTGCAGGGCATCGCGATACGCCTCGGCCAGCGGCAGGTTGATCTCCACGTGGCTGTCGGCGGTCTCCACCGCGTCCAGCGAAACGTATACCTCCACCTTGCCGCGCGCAATGTGCTGCTGCAAAAAGGACTTCAGCTTGTCGTCCAGAAAGCCGCAGGTGCGCGGCAAGCGGGACCCATACTCAAAAAAGCGGTGGTTGACGGACTTCAGCTCTACCGTGACGTCCCAGCCGTCCAACACCTGCTGACAACGTCCGTAACCGGTCATGCTCCGAATCATAAGTAACTCCTTGAAACAAGACGACCGAAAACCCCTGCAAGGGGCTTTCGGATACGACTTTAATTAGACGGGGTGTACCTGATCTTCCTCGTTCAGGTGCTGCCCATCGATATGATATTTCTCGTTGCGGCGCTTCTCGAAGAACTTGACAGCGACCTGACCGAACTGGGCATAGGTCAGCACGTCCTCCTCCTGCTCGTACCACTCTTTCATCTCATCGCGCATCTTATCCAGCTCCGGCTCGATCTGGTCAGCCGGACGGCAGGTGATGGGCTGCTCGTCGCCGATGATCTTCTCGCGGAATGCAGGATCGATCGGCACCGGCGCAGAGCCGTACTCGCCACGCACCAAGCCCTTGAACTCCTTGGTGACCATCTTATAGCGTTCGCCGCCGATGACGTTGCTCACTGCCTGCGTACCGACGATCTGCGAAGAAGGCGTGACCAGCGGCGGGAAACCGGCATCCTCACGGACACGCGGCACCTCCAGCAGCACTTCCTCCAGCTGATCCTCGCGGCCGGCCTGCTTGAGCTGGCTGACCAGGTTGGACAGCATACCGCCCGGCACCTGGTAGATCAGCGCCTTGGTATCCACTTCCAGCATCTTCGGGTTGAGCTGACCGCTGGCGAGATACTTATCACGCAGCGTGTGGAAATACTTGCCGACCTCGTTGAGCTTAATGAGATCCAGACCGGTATCGTACTCCGAACCGGCCAGAGCGGCGACCATCGATTCGGTCGCCGGATGGGACGTACCCATACCCAGCGGCGACAGCGCGGTGTCAATGACGTCCGCACCGGCCTCAATACCCTTCATCAGTACCATATCGGCGATACCGGCGGTGAAGTGCGAGTGAAGCTGGATCGGAATAGAGACCGCGTTCTTGATCTCCTTGACCAGTTCATACGTGGTGTACGGCACCAACAGACCGGCCATATCCTTGATACAAATGGAGTCAGCACCGGCTTCCTCCAGTTTCTTGGCATAGTTGACGTAATACTCCGTGTCATACACAGGGCCGGTGGTATACGACACTGCAACCTGCACGTGAGCGCCCTTTTCCTTCTTGGCGGCCTTGATGGAGGTCTCCAGATTGCGGATATCGTTCAGCGCATCGAAGATACGGATGATGTCGATACCGTTGGCGACCGACTTCTGCACAAAGTATTCCACCACGTCGTCCGCATAATGACGGTAACCCAGCATATTCTGGCCGCGGAACAGCATCTGCAGTTTAGTCTTTGGCATGTGCTTGCGCAGCGTGCGCAGACGCTCCCATGGATCCTCGCCGAGGAAGCGCAGGCAAGAGTCAAACGTCGCACCGCCCCAGCACTCCAGAGAATGATAGCCGATATCGTCCAGCATCTCCAGTGCAGGCAGCATCTCTTCCGTAGTCATACGGGTAGCGATCAGCGACTGGTGCGCGTCACGCAAAATAGTTTCGGTAATCCCGACCTTTGCCAATCCAATCAGTCCTTTCGTTAACCGCTAGTATGCTTACTGCAGAGATACCAGCGCTTTACCGGAATCCACGCTCTCGCCCTTGGCAACGTGTACGCCGGCAACAACACCGTCGCGGGGTGCCATGATCTCGTTTTCCATTTTCATCGCTTCCAGCACCAACAGCACATCGCCGGACTTGACCGACTGACCGGCGGAGACCGCCACGCTGACGATGGTACCCGGCATGGGAGCGCTGACGACCTCAGCACCGGCAGCAGGCGCAGCCGCCGGAGCAGCAGCGGGAGCCGGAGCAGCCTCAGCCGCCGGAGCGGGAGCAGCCGCCGGAGCAGACACAGGAGCGGGAGCCGCTACGGGAGCAGGAGCAGCGACAGCAGCCGCGCCGCCGATCTCTTCCACCTGAACATCGTATGCCTTGCCGTTGACAGTGATATTAAATCTCTTCATAACTGAATCAAACCTTTCCTTTATGTTTCAGCAGTACCGCCGCCTCGGACGGTACCTGACATTACAGACGAATGTTGGCGTGCTTCTTCGGCAGCTTGCTGACGCGCTTACCGGACAGCATCTCAAAGAACGCGGAAACCACCGCACGGGTCTGATCGGGAGCGATAATATCGGTCACAGCACCCTGCTCCGCAGCGAGCTGCGCGTTGCAGCAGGTGGTGCGGTATTCCTCGGCCAGAGCGGCACGATCCGCCTTGGGATCCTTCATCTCGGCCAGACGATCCTTCCACAGAATGTGGATCGCCGTCTCAGGCTTCAGCGCCGACACCGACGCATCCTGCCATGCCAGTACAACGTCCGCACCGGCAGCCTTGCCTGCCACGGCGATGTACACCGGACCGTAGGCCTTACCGGTCAGCAGCGTGACCTTGGCGGTGGTCGCTTCGGTATACGCCTGACACACGCGGGCAGCGCCTTTCAGGCACTCAAAGCCCTCGGCATCCACCACGGTGAGCACCGGCAGCGAGAAGCTGTCGCAGAAGCGGACGAAGCGGGCGGCACGAGCAGCGGCACAGCAGGAGACCTGCTCACCGGCCAACGTGACGATACCGCAGACCACGCCGTTGATGCGCGCCAGAGCGGCGACCTCATCCTTATACAGCGGGAACAGCGACTCGGCATCCGCCAGATACGCGGCAGCCTCCTTGGAGGAAGCGGGAACGGCCGCAGCCGTCTCTAACGCCTCGTACACCGGAGCAACCGACAGATTGTTAGCCGGCAGATAGCCCAGCAGCAGGCGCGCTTTGGCCAGCGCCTCGGCCGCATCGGCGGCGATCACGTCTGCCTTGGCGTTGTCGTCACCGACGTTCAGATAATAATCCGCATCCTCTGCCGCGATAACAACGTCGGCAGCGGCGGCGATCAGCGCGGAGGAACCGACACACGCGCCGGTGATGACCGCGATCTGCGGCACAACGCCGGACAGCTCATTGGCGGTCGCCATGATCTCCGCGATAGCATCCATCGCATCCAGACCCTCGCCGAGACGCGCGCCGTCGCTGTCAAACACACCGACGACCGGCGCACCGTTCTGGGCGGCCAGATGATATACGGTCTTGATCTTTGCGGCGTGAGCCTTGCCCACAGCACCGCTGCACACGGCCTTGTCCTGTGCGAACGCGTACACTGGCGCGTCGTTCACCAGACCGTAGCCGCAGACGACGGGAACATCGTTTTCGCCGTCACGCATCAGGCGGTCAACCTCAACAAAGGTGCCCGCATCGAAGAATTGTTCCAGGCACTGACGCGCACCGGACGCTTGCTTGCTCATGCTTTTAACCTCCAAACAGCGTACCCATCCGACCCTCAGCGAGCCGGTAACGGGAAGGAATAAAAAGCCAACCTACGCCATGATAATAGATATTAATATTATAGCGCAGAATACTATGAAAAATCAAGTATTCTGCGCAATAAAAAACGAAGAATTTGTCTTTTTCCTTTTACTTTCAGCCACCGCAGCACGGACGATTAAAAAAATCGGGAATAAACACCTCATAACCGCCCTCACACACGGTAAAACCCAAACCGCTCAGCAGCGAAAACCACACCGGGTCGGCACAAAACGCCGTGATCGCCATACGGTTGACGCCGGCGTTGAGTGCGGCGCGCACCAACCACTCGGCAAACGCGTCGTCCGGCGCACGCAGGCACAGCAACTCCAGACGGTCACGCTCCACGCGGTACAGCACGTGACCGGCCACCGCGTCATCCACCGTCAGCACCATCGCAGACAGCGGCAGGGTCTGCCCCTCGCGCTGTGCCAGTGCGGCGGTCGTTTGTTCATCGACAGGCAGGATGGTAAACATCTTATCGCCGCCCCTTTCCGTTTTTGATATACTCCGCGGCGATCTTTTTCTCCACCTTGGATGCCATCACCAAGGTGCGCACCTCACGCGGATCGAGATGCCGCCACTTACCGGGCGCCAACATCCCCAGTTTGATGCCGCCGAACGCCACGCGCTTCAGGCGGATGACCTCTAGTTCCAACAACTCGCACATGCGGCGGATCTGTCGGTTGCGCCCCTCGTAGATCGTGATCTCCAGCACCGCACGCGGCTGCGTGCCCGCGGTCGCCTCCTCCTGCGAGAGAAGCACCGCCTCCGCCGGCAGGGTACGGCGACCGTCCAGCATCACACCCTCCTGCAGACGGTGGATATGCTCATCCGTCACCTCGGCGCGCACCGTCACGCGGTAGCGCTTCGGCACGTGCGCTGCCGGATGCATCATCGCATTGGAAAAATCGCCGTCGTTGGTCAGCAGCAGCAAGCCCTCCGACTCGCGATCGAGCCGCCCCACCGGATACACGCGCGTGCCGACGTCCTGTATCAGATCCGCCACACACTTGCGTCCCTTTTCATCGCTCATCGTCGTGACGTAGCCGCGGGGCTTGTGCAGCATCAGATACACCGGCGCATCCGCCGCCGCAACACGCTTGCCGTGGACGGTGATGATGTCCTTGCGATCATCCACCTTATCACCCAAGCGGACAGGATGACCGTTGACGCGCACCGCGCCCTGCTCGATGAGTTCTTCCGCCTTTCGTCGGGACGCGACGCCCCGATCGGCCAACACTTTTTGCAATCTTACCAATGCCATGTTGTTTACCTCGTCAATGCAGCGAACAGCCGCCACAGCTGTCGCTTAAAATGTTCCGTAAAGGAGATCGCCGGCCGTTCGCGAACATCTGTCGCAGCCAGCAACGGTACCTCGGCCACGATACGATCGCCCGCGCGATACCGCAGCGTTCCCACCGTGTCACCGGCCGTTACCGAAGCCCAGACAAAGGTCGGCAGCTCCCATTCATATGTCAGTTGTTCCCGCTCACCAGTCAGCAGCACCGCCTGCGGTGCAACCGCTGTCAGCGAGAGGCTGTCCGCCGTACCACCGGCCACCGCCACACGCGGCAGCGTCGGCAAGTCCAAATGCACGGATTCCGTACACGAAAAACCGTACTCATACAGTGCCATGTGATCGTTCCAATAATCGCCGCCGTTGAGCGAGGCGACCACCAACGTCACGCCGTCCCGCGTCGCCGCAGACACCAGACATTTTCCGGATTTTTTGGTATATCCAGTCTTGAGTCCCACGGCATCCGCATACAGCCACAGCAGTCGATTGTGATTGCTCAGCGTGACCGCACTGCCGTTGATATACACCGTAACGTTCTTGCACGCACACAGCTCGGCGAGCAACGGCTGCTCCAGCACTGCCGCACCGAGCAGCGCCATATCCCGCGCTGTCGAGTGATGCTCCCCCTCGTCCAGACCGGAGGGCGTAACGAACACCGTATTCGTCATGCCGAGCTCGGCCGCCTTGCGATTCATCTGCGCCGCAAACGCTGTCAGAGAACCGCTCGTCAGCAGAGCCAACGCGTTTGCCGCGTCGTTTCCGGAGGATAGCAGCAACCCGGCAAGCAGATCCCTCACCGTCAGCCTGTCTCCCCCGCGCAGCCCCATCGAAGAGCCTTCCACCAGCACCGCCTCGGCGGGAACGGTGACGACCGCGTCCGCCTGCAGGCGGTGCACCGCCACCAGTGCCGTCATCAGCTTGGTGGTGCTGGCCATCGGCCGCGGGGTATCCGCGTCCTTTTCATACAGAACACGCCCCGATTCCGGCTCATATAGCACCGCCGAATACGACGATAACGACTCCGGTGCCGCCTGCGCTCTCGTTGGCAGCGACATACCGCACAACAACAGCACCGACAGCACCAGCGCGATCCCTTTGCGCACACCGATCCCTCCGTTTCAGTAGGAGGGTATGCGCCGAAAAGGGAATTTATTTCTCTTCTTTCTTTTCCTTGCGCTTGGCAAAGAAGTCGCCGATCTTGTTCACCACGTCGGGAACCATGTTGACCACTTGGTTTACGGTGTCGGGAGACGCCACCATCGGTACGACGCGCACGTTGCCGTTCGACACCACCAAGAAGGCGATCGGAATGATGTTGATACCGGCACCGCCACCGCCGCCGAACAGCTCCTGCGTACCCTTGGTTGGCAGATCCGAGCCACCGGTAGCAAAACCGTAGGACACACGGGACACCGGGATCAGCGTAGTGCCGTCATCCAGCTTCATCGGATCGCCGATCACCGTACTGACATCCACCATTTGACGGATCTTATCAATGGAGACCCCCATCAGATCCTGCACTTTATTTTCCATCGTTTGACTCCTCCTTCGCATTTTTTGAGTTATGATCGAACACGGTACCGAATTTCAGCACCGTCCACAAAGCCGCCCACAATATACGGATCGGAATGACGTGCAGCCGCACATCCGCGCTGACGCGCCCCTTCTCCCCCAGATAATCGGGAGTGACCGTCACCGCCCGCCGCCGGATGCGAAGCACCCCCTGCAGCACCGTCAGCGACGGATACAGCACCGCGCACACCTTGCCGGTGTTCTGTGCGGTAGCCGCCGCGTCCTCCGACGCAATGATAAGCTGCAGCTGCAGTCGATCCACCGTCACGGACTTCAGCACACGTTTGAGTGCGCCGACCGCCAGCACGGCCAAGGCCTTGACCGTGCCGAGAACCGCGGACACGCCCTCGGTCTTGAACTGCTGCGCCATATCCGCCAAAAAGCCGGTCTTTTCTTTTTCTTTTTTCTTGATTTTCGCCTTGCCGTCAGGCTTGTCCTTCTTTTTCTTCGGTTGCTTCAGCTTGTCCGGCTTCTTCCTTTCCGAAGAAAACCGATACACCGGAATACCGAACATCCGAACGCAGACCGTCAGCTCCTCCTGATACTGTAAACGTACGAACACCGGCAGGATCAGCAGTAGTACAAGCAGGCCGAGCAGGGCAAGCAGGCTATACCCGATGATGCTCCACACGGTACTCACTCCTCCGTGGTCTCCTCCGTCTGCTCGATGATCTCTTCCAAGGTCGTCTCAACCATCCGCGCCTCTTCCTCTTTCTGCGGCAGCGGGGGCAGCTCCTGCAGCCCCGAAACACCGAAGCAACGCAGGAACACCGGCGTCGTGCCGTACAGCAACGGACGACCGGGCAGCTCCAGACGACCCTTTTCCTCGATCAGATTTTTCAGCATCAGGCCCTGAATGACGGCGCTGCAGTCCACGCCGCGCACCTGTTCGATGAACGCCTTGGTCACGGGCTGATTGTAAGCCACGATCGCCAACACCTCCATCGCCGCCTGCGACAACGGCGTGTTGCGGCGAATATCCAGTGAGCGGCGTACCGCGTCGGCATATTCCTTACGGGTACACAGCTGATACTGATCGTCCAGACGGACCATATAGATACCGCCGCCACGCGCCATCAGCTCACTCATCAGGTCTGCGGCAATGCGGTGTACGGTGTCCACGTCGATCTCCAGCACCTCGGCCAGACGGTCTGCCGCCACCGGTTCTCCGTTGGCAAACAGTATCGCCTCGATCGCGGCGCGATATTCTTTAATCTCCATCGGTCATTTCTCCTCTTTGCGAAGCACCCAGCAGCGTGACCTGCTGTTGCTTCCCCTCTCCGTCCACACGGATACGTTTCCCCTTGATAAGCTCCAGCACCGCCAAGAACGTGGCGACCAGCTCCGACTTGGTATGCGCACCGTCGTACAGCGAGTGATACGACACCCGCTTGCCGACACGCAGCCGACGCAGCACGAAAATGATCTTGGACGACACCGAGACGATCTTGCGCGCCACAATGCTGTGGAACGCCTGCGGCGGTGGAGGCAGCTTGCGCCGTCCGCGACCCGCCGCGGCGAGATACGCGTCCAGAAGCTCCTCGGCACGGTGCGACCGACGGTACGTGTAATCCGGCTCGACCTCCATCGGCGTACGCACGAACAGGTCACCGCCGATGCATTGCTTTTCCATGCGCTTGGCTGCTTCCCGACATAGCTGATATTCGATCAGCTCGCCGGTGAGCTGCTGCTTCATCTCGTCGCCCTCTTCGTGGCGCGGCAGCAGCATGGCGGACTTGATCTGCACCAGACGCGCCGCCATATCCAGAAATTCCGTGGCGACCTCCATATCCATCTGCTGCATGGCCTGAATGGCCTCCATATACTGCTCCAGCAGCTCGTGGATGGGAATATCGTAAATATTCAGTTTGTTTTTCTGCACCAAATGCAGAAGCAAGTCCAGCGGCCCCTCAAAGTCCGCCAGCTTATACGAGATCTCCATGCGGCACGTCCTTAAAAGTAATTCGGTAGACCCACGATGGCACACAGGATGCCACCGATATAATGCACAAGAAAATTGATCGGTACACTCAGCGCACCGGTGGCGATGAGGAACATCACGCCAATGGTAAAGTACTGCTGATACTGATTCATATAGAACGACCACCGGGCGGGCAGGATCGCCGCAAAAATACGCGAGCCGTCCAACGGCGGCACCGGCAGCAGGTTAAACACTGCCAGACTCAGGCTGACACTGGCAATGACGTCCACCAGCATGATCCCCGCACAGATCTCCACGATGTATATGAAATTGGCAAGCTGGATCATACGAAACAGCAGCAGTGCGGCCAACGCCAACAGAATGTTGGACAGCGGGCCCGCCAACGCGGTCAGCGCCATATCGCGCTTGGGGTTAGCAAAGTTGCGGGGGTTAACGGGGACCGGCTTGGCATAGCCGAAGCCGAACAGCACCAACAGCAGCGAACCCCACAGGTCCAAATGCGCCAGCGGATTAAACCGCAAACGGCCGTGCCAGCGCGGCGTGTTATCTCCCAGCTTGACCGCTGTGAAGGCGTGCGCGATCTCGTGTATCGGCAGCAGCACGAAGATCAGCACGGCGTAGCTGAACACAATAAGCAGAAGCTGCCAGAACGGCATAGTTCCGCCACTGCGCAGGATGGTATAGAGCATGAACGGTGCGCCCCCTTGGGTAAACTTATCCACTCTTGGATATTCTTGTCTACAGTATAGCGCAAATAAAAGAAAAATACAAGGAAAACCGTTCGCTGAAATACAATTTTCAAAAAATTTTCATAACTTTCAAAAAAAGCCTTGCTTTCCGCAACAAAATCTGCTAATATACTTCTGTTGCTTTTGACCCGATGGTCAAATCAGCGATCATCGGTACATAGATCAAAGGAGGTGCAGAACATGGCTAAATGTGATTTCTGCGGCAAAAGTGTTACTTTCGGTATTCAGGTCTCTCACTCTCATCGGCGCTCGAACCGTACCTGGCGTGCCAACATCAAGCGTGTCAAGGCTGTTGTGAACGGTTCCCCCAAAAAGGTTTACGCCTGCACCCGTTGCCTGCGCTCCGGCAAGGTTACCCGCGCGGTGTGATCGTAAGTTCTTTTGCAAAAGCATCTCCTGCCAATTCGGCAGGAGATTTTTGTTTCCCCCCTTGTACAAACCGCTTTTTCTGTTTATAATATAAAAAAGCCCATTCAGGAGGTACCTTGTATGAACATTTGGCACGATATTCCCAAAGACCTCATCCAACCCGAAAACTTTACCGCCGTGATCGAGATTCCCAAGGGCGGCAAAAACAAATATGAGATGGATAAGGATACCGGTCTGCTCCGGCTCGACCGCGTGCTGTATACCGCTACGCATTATCCCGCCAACTACGGCTTCATCCCGCGTACCTACGCCGACGACGGTGACCCGCTGGACGTGCTGGTCATGTGTCAGGAGACCATCGTCCCGATGACGCTGGTGCAGTGCTATCCCATCGGCGTTATCAAGATGACCGACGACGAGTCCATCGACGAAAAGATCATCGCCGTGCCGTTCCGCGACCCCTCCCTCTCCTGTTATCAGGATATCTCCGAACTGCCGCGGCACACGTTCGATGAGATCCGTCACTTCTTCTCGGTGTACAAAACCTTGGAGGACAAAAGCACCGCTGTGGACGAAGTGATGGGTCGCAGCGAGGCTGTGAGCATCATCAAGCATTGTTTGGAAGAATACAACCGCTGCTACTGCGGCAAACGGTAACCAAAGGAAGTGCAAGCAATGACCAACAAATACGGCAAAGAAAATCTAACCATGCTCACCGATTTCTATGAGATCACCATGGCGAACGGCTTTTTTGAAAACGGCCGCGGCGAGCAGACAGTGTACTTCGATATGTTTTTCCGCACGGTGCCAGACGGCGGCGGTGTCGCCATCATGGCCGGTCTGGACCAGATCATCCATTATCTCAAAAACCTCTCCTTCTCCGAGGAGGACATCGATTACCTCCGCAGCAAGCAGCTGTTTAGCGAGGCATTCTTGAACTACCTTGCCAACTTCCGCTTCACCTGCGACGTGTGGGCTGTACCGGAAGGCACACCCATCTTCCCGTATGAGCCGTTGGTAACGGTACGCGGTCCTGCCATTCAGGCGCAGTTCATCGAAACGATGATGCTGCTGGCGATCAACCACCAATCGCTGATCGCCACCAAGGCCAACCGCATCGTGCGTGCAGCGAAGGGGCGCGCGGTGATGGAGTTCGGCTCGCGCCGCGCTCAGGGCTTCAACGGTGCGGTGTACGGTGCTCGCGCCGCGTATATCGGCGGCTGCATCGGCACGGCCTGCACCATCGCTGACCGTGAATTCGGTATTCCCGCCCTCGGTACGATGGCGCACAGCTGGGTACAGCTGTTCGACAGCGAATACGAGGCGTTCAAGGCCTACGCCGAGGTGTATCCCCACTCCTGCACCCTGTTGGTGGATACCTACAATGTGCTGAAATCCGGTGTCCCGAACGCTATCAAGGTGTTTAACGAGGTACTGGTACCGCGCGGATACCGTCCGAAGGGTATCCGTCTGGATTCCGGTGATATTACATACTTGGCTAAAAAGGCGCGCAAAATGCTGGACGAGGCCGGCTTTCCGGATTGCCAGATCTGCGCCTCCAACTCGCTGGATGAGATCATCATCCGTGATATGATCGCGCAGGGCGCTTGCATTGACAGCTTCGGCGTCGGTGAACGTCTCATCACCGCCTCCAGTGATCCGGTGTTCGGCGGCGTGTACAAGCTCGCAGCCGTGGAGCGTAACGGTGAGATCATCCCCCGCATCAAGGTCAGCGAAAACGTCGCCAAGATCACCAACCCCGGCTTCAAAAAACTGTGGCGTCTGTACGACCGCGAGACCGGCAAAGCGATCGCGGACGTCATCACGCTGCATGATGAGGTCATTGACGACACCAAGCCGTACGAGATCTTCGATCCCGAACACATCTGGAAGCGCAAGACCATCGAAAACTTCATCGCCCATCCCCTGCGCCGCCGCATCTTCGATCACGGCGAGTGCGTGTATGACTCCCCCTCGGTGGATGAGATCCGCAACTACTGCAAGCAGCAGTTGGAGACGGTCTGGGATGAGGTGCTGCGTTTTGAAAATCCGCACAAATACTACGTGGACCTTTCTCAGGCACTGTGGGATCAGAAGCACGCGCTGCTGTCGCAGCACCATCGGTAACCCACTTTTGTCTTGACAAGCCCCGACGGATTATGGTATACTGCAACCGTTGTCCGTCGCGGCATACGCTGGCATAGCTCAGTTGGTAGAGCAGCTGATTTGTAATCAGCAGGTCGGGGGTTCAAGTCCGTCTGCCAGCTCCAAAAAATCCGGAGACACCCATCGGGTGTCTCCGGATTTTTTCTGTGCAGACGGACTTGAAACGAAATTCAAAAGTTAGCGAGCACCGCGAGCAACAACTTTTGACAGAAAACAGTCCGGGGGACTGTTTTCGCATTGAGAAGAAAGTCCGTCTGCCATAAAACAATTCACCTTTACCCCATCGGGTGTCTCCGGATTTTTTCTGTGCAGACGGACTTGAAACGAAACTCAAAAGTTTGTGAACGCAGTGCGCGTTATATCTCCTCTCCCTTCAACGCGCGCAGGATCTCCGCGCCGCTTTCCAGCACCAGATCGGGGCGGTCCTCCGACGCATCCAGAATGGCCTGCGTGGTCTCGCCGCTCATCACCAGAATGCTCACCGTACCCGCGTTGATACCGCTCTTGACGTCGGTATAAATGCGATCGCCGACCACAGCCGTCTCATGGGGCGCGACGCCCGCCATCTCCATACCGAGCAGCGGCATCAGCGGTTCCGGCTTACCGATAAAGATCGGACGGCGGCCGGTGCAGTTAAAGATCATATCGCACACGCTGCCGCAATCCGGCACGCTGCCGAACTCCGTGGGACACACGTAGTCCGGATTGGTGGCGATATACGACACGTCGTGCAGCAGCAACAGTTTGCACACGTCCTCTAACTTGCGGAAGGTCAGCTCGTTGTCGTTGCCCATCACGATGCAATCGACCTTATCCAGTTCCTGCGTTATAGTAAACCCTGCGTGCTCCAGCTCGCGGATAAGCGACTGCGTACCGCAGACGTACAGCGTATCCGCGGGATGATGCTGACGCAGATAGTGGATGGTAGCCTGCGAGGAGGTGATAAAATCCTCCTCGGTCGCCGCAATACCGAGACGTGCCAGCTTTTCGATATAGGCCTCCACGCTCTTAGAGGAATTGTTGGTCATAAACATATACCGAGCGCCCTGCTCACGGATGCAGGCAAGCAGTTCCTTGGTGAAATCAAAGAGCCGGTCACCAAGGTACAGCGTGCCGTCCATATCGAACAAATACAGTTTCAGTGAGCGAATGGTGTCTGCGGTAGTCATGGTCGTTCCTCCTATTCTGGGGTTCCCCCTCAATTATAGGCACCTGGCTGCCAAAAAACAAAAAAACCGCCGGAGATCGTATGCACGATCACCGGCGGTCTTTGTTATCTTTCTGCGCGGTTTAGCCCTTTTTCTTGATCTTGTTCAGTTTGTCGTTCAGATCCAGCAGCTGCTCCTTGGTGAAGTGGATATCCATCATGCTGATCAGACCGGTCAGACGCAGGACGGTAAAGCTGCCCATCATCTGCATCATATCCGGCGACACGTCAAAGCCGGCTGCCTTCTTGTTGCCCTTCATCAGCTTGGCAAACATACCGGCGAACAGCAGCTTGCCCTGCATCGTCGCCATAATATCGCTGAGCTTGTCGTTGAGGGAGAAATAGCCCTCGCGCTCGGTGATATCGAACCAGTTGAGGACCGCGTTCTTCTCCTTCAGGCGATACGCCTCGTTGAACTCCGCAACCTTGCGGATGCGGCTCTCGTCCTTGTACTCGCCCGCCACCGCGGTCAGCACCGTTTCACCCACGTTCGGCACGTCGAAGTAGAAGAAATGCTCCGCGCTGGCCTGCTTGCCGAGGCTGACGCCGTTGGCGAACAGCTCGACCTCCGGCAGGTTGGAATACACGGTGATCTTGGTCACGTCCTCTACGCGGTCAACGTAGCGCTTGCCGCAGATGTGAACGAACGGATCGTCGGACAGCCACGCCTTGTAGGCGTAGAACGCATCTTTTTTGTACTTACGATCAAAGGTGACGAGGCCTTTGTGATTCTGGCCGTTTTCGCCGCCCTCGGCGCGCGCGTCGGCACCGAAATCAAACATATTCCACACGTGGGTCGCCCACAGATACTTACGGGTGAAGAGCTGCTTGATGAGCTCCTCGTGGTAGTACGCCTGGTATTCCTCAGTGTAGTCGCCCTGCACCGGCTTGGAGGTGTGCCAGTTCAGCGCCTCGCAGCCGTACTCGGAGCAGCCGATCGGAATGTTCGGATGCATCTCGTGGAACTTATCGAACCACGGGCCGTTCATATCCGTCTCACCGCCATACCAACCGAAGTAGTGGTTGTAGGAAACGACGTCGGGGATCTGCACGATCGGGCTCTCCATCGGGCACATGGTCAAGCAAGCCATCGTGGTCTTGCGGGTCTTATCCATCTCGTGTACCAGATCGTTCAAGATGTTGTGATTCTCCAGCAGATCGGGATCGGTGTCGCTGTTCATCGTGATCTCATTGGACAGACCCCACACCACGATACAGGGGTGGTTGTAGTTCTGCGCGATGAGCTCCTTCATCTGGGAAATGGTATTCTCACGGCCGGTGGGCATATGCTTGGAGATATACGGGATCTCCGCCCAGATGACCAGACCTCGCTCGTCGCACAGATCGTAGAAATACTGATCGTGCTGATAGTGCGCCAGACGGATGGTGGTCGCACCTACCTCACAGATCAGGTCGATATCCTCGCAATGATGCTCCGGCAGCAGCGCGTTACCGATGCCCCAGCGATCCTGGTGGCGGGACACGCCGCGCAGCGGGTACTCCTCGCCGTTGAGGATAAAGCCGTTGTTCGGGTCGATCTCAAACGTGCGGCAGCCGAAACGGGAGGACACGTTATCCAGCACCGTCTCGCCTTCCAGTAGCTCGATGCACGCGGTATACAGATACGGATCCTTGCGGCCGTGCCAACGGTGCGCCTTCTTGATCTCCAGTACCGCCTTGGTGTCGGCGCTGTCCGCCGTAGCGACCACAGTGCCCTCAGCGTCACAAACGGTGTAGCGCAGTACCTGCTCCGGCTTTTTGTTGGTGAGATAGGCTTCGATCTCGACCTGCGCGTCCTCCCCTACCATCGCGGGGGTGATCTTCAGGCCGGGGCCTCCGTAGTAATCCAGATCAAAGTGCGACTCGCTGACACACACGACGTTGACGTCGCGATATAGACCGCCGTAGAAGGTGAAGTCCGCCATCTGCGGATACACGCGCTCGTTCGCGCTGTTGTCGACCGCGATGGTAATCAGGGTCTTGTCCTTCAGCGAGGCGGTGATGTCCACGCGCCAGGTGGAATAGCCGCCATCGTGGTGTGCGAGCTTTTCGCCCCCGACGTACACGTCGGCCGAGGAGTTCGCGCCGCGGATCTCCAGATAATAGCGATCCGCCGCGGGAAGCTCCGTCTTATCCAGCGACTTCACATACCAGCACGTGCCGCGATAAAAATCGTTTTCGCCGTCCTGACCGTCAATGGCGTTCCAACTGTGCGGCAGGTTGACCCAGTTCCAGTTCATGGGCAGCTCGGTCGGCACGCCCGCCGCTTCCTTGCTGAACGCCCACTTGCGATTAATGTTGACAATCGTTCTCATAGTGTGACCTCCCGGTTAGATTTCCGAAAACAGTATACCAGAACGGATGGCAAAAAGTATAAATACTTTGTAAATTCATCCGTATCTTAATTGCACCCTGCCGGTACACCGACAGGGTGCATTAACTTGCTATCAGACCGTAGCGCTTTCCGCTTCGCGGCGAGCAGCCAGTTCCGCATTCATCTGCTCCATCGTCTTCTTATCCAGATTGTAGATAAACTTGATGGAGATGAACATCAGCAGCGCGCTGAAGAGGTACAGCGCAGCCACCAGCCAGCACATATTGTACGCCGTGGCCAGGCTCTGACCCTCCGTACCCAGATCGGAAGCATAGCCCAGAACGCCCATCAGCAACAGCACGATCGAGGGACCGATGCCCTGTGCCAGCTTGCGGAAGAAGGAGTGCAACGAGTAGACCGTACCCTCTTCACGCTTGCCGGTCTTCCAATCGTTGTAGTCAATGGCATCCGCCATCAGCGCCCAGGACACACAGGTGTAAATACCCATGCCGAGACCAAAGATGACCAGCGCGACCATATACACGATCAACGCCATATCCTTGTTGGGGATCAGCGGGAAAACAAACATCAGCAGACCGCCGAGCACGGACACGAACGCACCGCCGGCGGAAGCTTCCTTCTTACCGAACTTCGCAACGATCTTCTTAATGAACGGCATAAAGAAGAACATAGGCACAAAGCCAACCGCCATCACAACACCCGACAGAGACGCCTTACCGAAGTAAGTGGCAAACATAATGGTGGTCGCCGTCGTCGCCGAGTTCATGCCCAGGAACATCGCCATAGCGGCCAGCGTAGCACCGATCGCCGCACGGTTCTTCAGGAAGTTGCCAAACGCCTTAAAGACGTTGAATTTCTCGCCCTCGTTGGTCTTTACGCTCTGTTCGTCCACACGCAGGGTGATGTTCTTGATCATAAACAGGAAGAAGATCAGACCGAACACGCCCATGATCAGCGCCGCCCAGAATACGCGGTCGCCCAACAAGGTCTCGACCTGCACGCCGGTCTCGGGGTTGATGACGGGGTTGCCGTTCGCATCCACTTCCTTGTGCCAGATCAGCATCGGCAGGATGATACCGGGAAGGATGTTACCGATCATCGAACCGACCGAACGCCAGGTGGACAGCTGCGATCTCTCGCCGGCATCCTCGGTAACCAGAGACAGCATCGAGCCGTAAGGAACGTTCGCTACCGTATAGCAAGCATCCCAGAGAATATAACCCCCGATGAAAGCAACGCATTTCCAAACGAGGGAAGCGTTGGGGATCGGAATGAACACGGTAGCGCCGGCCGCCAGAAGTCCGATCGCACCGATCAGGATGTACGTCTTGAACTTGCCAAGCTTATACTGCCGTCTGTCAGCATCGATCATACTGCCGATCAACGGATCGTTAACGGCATCCCAGATCTGCACGAGCAGCAGAAGCAGAGACAACAGACCGGTCTCCAACGCCATGTAGACGAGCCAAAAGGTCTGAACCGTTCCCTTGAGCGAGAAGCTCATGTTACAGCCGAGGTCACCGGCTGCGTACGCGAGACAGTCACGGATACCGAACTTGCGGTGACCGTTCGCGTCCAATTTGACTTGCTTTTGCATTGTTTCCTCTCCTCTTTGTAAAGTATGTTGCAAAAGGTGCAGGAATCGCCTTATTTATTGTAGCAAAAACCAAACAGGCGGTGTTAGTATTATTTTTGTGTGTTTCCGTAATATTTTTGTTCCATATCTTGCAGATGCTGATCTTTTGTGATATAATTACAAACAGCAACCCTAAATATTTGTTAATTTTGCCAATGGGAGGAGCCTATGTTTTATGCGACGGAGCTGCGTTTCCTGCAGGAAACGCTTAAAAAAGGTCACATACAGTCTCTGTTGTTAGATAAGGATACCATTCCGGATCACCGCTTAGACCTCGGCTTGCGGCAGCAGTTGGGGTTGGAAAGCGATTATGCGCGCTTCATTCGGGAACATCTGTCAGCAGTGCAACCCTGCACCGTATACAAGCTGACGGACTCGTTTTTGTGCAACTATCTGTACCTTCGGCTGCCTGCGGAGCAACCCACCCACTTGATGATCGGGCCGTATCTGGAGGAGGAGCTGACCCGCAAACAACTGTTGGAGCAAGCGGAACGCATCGGCATACCACCACAGCGGCTGCGGCAACTGGAGACCTATTACACCGGTCTCCCCGTCCTGCAGGGTGACCACACCGTATTTTCGATGCTGACCGTATTTTTCGAAACGATCTGGGGCAGTAATTCTTATACAATGGTCGATATCAACCGAGACATCCGCGACACCTTCGCCCTGCCCATCAAGGTGCAGCCGGAAAACGCCCTGCAGAATATGCAGATCATGGAGGCGCGCTATGCGTCCGAAAATGAGCTGATCAGCGCGGTATCTCAAGGCTTGACCCACAAGGCCGAGCTGATGTTCAGCGGCTTTCCGCAGCGCGCTATTGAGGAACGCCTCACCGATCGGGTGCGCAACCTCAAGAACTACGGCATCATTATGAACACCCTGCTGCGCAAGGCCGCAGAAAGCGGCGGTGTGCATCCGGTCTATCTGGATCAGACCTCCAACGATTTCGCTCAGCGCATTGAGCAAGCGCCCTCCGTTACCGCTCTCCGTGAGCTAATGACGACGATGGCACGCTCCTACAGCTTATTGGTCAAGCGCCATTCGATGAAAAACTATTCCCCGCCGGTACAGCGCACCATCACCTGCATCGACACCGATCTGGCGGGCGACCTGAGCCTGCGTACACTGGCCGCGATGCAGAGCATCAACCCCAGTTATCTCTCGGCACTGTTTCGGCGGGAGACCGGGCAGACGCTGACGGAGCACGTCAACAAAAAGCGCATCCGCCTCGCATCTCAGCTACTCACAACGACCCGCCTACAGATCCAGACGGTGGCGCAGCATTGCGGCATTCCCGATGTCAACTATTTTTCCAAGCTGTTCAAAAAGCACACCGGAAAAACGCCGCGTGAGTACCGCCTGACCGCCCCGCTAACAGAGCAATAAACGAGCGCCCCGACAGTGTCGGGGCGCTTACTTCTTATTATTCCAGCATCAGCCGACACACCGCGTCGATCTCCGCTTGGGTCACACCGCATTCGGTCTTTAAAAAATTCTCGATCGCCGAGGACAGCTTACCGTCGCCGGTGCCGTAATTCGTCATCATCGTGTTATACAGCGGTCCCCATGCGATGTAGTTGCCGCCGCCGGCCTGCATCACACCCGATGGGTTCCACGATGCGCCGCTGTTGTCTGTTTTCAGTTCGGAGCGCAGGCGCTTACCGATCGAGAAGCCTGTCAGTTCAAAATCACGAGTCAGATCCTCGTGCGAAACGCCGAGCAAGCCGTTGATGATAAAGGCGAGCGTGCCGGTACGATCCGAGCCGGCGTTGCAGTGGAAATAGATCGGGTAATTTGCCTCATCCGATAACACATCAAAGATCTTGCCCAAGGCCTCTCTGCTGTGCGAATCGGTAAATATGTAGTCGTACTGATTGAAGGTCGCTTTGACGTATTTGCCACCGAAATCACTGTTCGCCTGCGCGCCCTCGTTGCCGTCGTCCTTGCCGCGCAGATCGATCTGCGTCTTAATGCCCAGCATCTCGCGGAACTGCTTTTTACCGAAGGAGGTCAGCGCAATGCCGTTGTAGCCGTCGATACAAGCACCGCGGTACAGCATTCCGTAGCGAACGGTTTTGCCGCTTTCGGTCTTCCAACCGCCGATATCACGCACGTTACGGCTGCCCTCGGCATCGATCCAACGCACCTGACCGTCCAGAATACGCACGCAGCGCACCTCCGACTCCAGATCGTTGCTGATATCCTTCACTTGAAAATAGCATTCGCTGCCGTGGGGAAGTCCGGTGATCCCGAAGCTGCCGCCGCTCACCATCATGGATCGCGCATTTTTCAGCGCGGCATTGTCCGCCCACGTAACCTGATACAACGCGGTCGCTTTGGATCGCCACGTAATGGTAAAGCTGGCACCGTTATCGTTGTCGTAATAGTCCACTACCCAGAAGTCCGCAGCCTCCTGCGCGTTATCGATCGCCAGGTACTCGCGGATTATCGGTGCCATAGGATCGATCACCGTCCCGTCCGCCGGGCCGTACAGCTCAAGACCCGCCGCCACCGGCCTCTTTGTCGTCGCGGTCGTTGCCTTGGTGGTGGTGGTTTTCTTGGTAGTCATCTTACCGGTCGATGCCGTTGTCGCGACGGTGCCGGCCGTCACCGTGGTCGTATCGTCGGCAGTCGCGGACGGTGCTTCTGTCACCGTCACCGTCTCCGTTGTCGTTGTCACCGCGGTCTCCCCCTTCGTGCTGTTTCCGGTCGATACCGTCGTTATCGTCTCCTTCGACGTTTCGGTCTCCTTTGACCGATCCAATGAGTCACCCGAACAACCGCACAACAGTGTCAGCACAAAAACCAACATCCAAGCCAACAGTCGGCGCATTTCCTTCCCCTCTTTCGTTCCTATCACTTTTACAACAGTCTACCACATCATGTTCGTTTTGTAAACCTTCACTTGTGCGTTGGAATACCGCGGGAGACCGACGCTTTACCGCTTTCTTTCTTCAAGGAGACCGTGGCGGCATCGTCACCGTACACGATGCGGTCACCCGCACACGTCATACCGTCCACGTACGCAAAATACTCCTCCTTGGAGGCGAACGGCGGCTTGCTTTCGGTAAGGATCTGCGTGGCACGCTCCGCCTTGTTCTGCAGCAGCAGCGTCAGCATCACGAGCTGCCACTGTGCCGAAGCCAGTGCGATGTACGGACGGTATTTACTGAATACTAGCATCAGCACGTAGGCGACGGCAAACAGAGCAACAGCAACCCACATAGAATGAACACCCCTTCTCCTCATTTAATTTCAAACGATAACATACCATAATTCGCTAAAAAAAGTAAATAACAAATGAAAAATCCCGGACGCTTACACGTCCGGGATCGTGGCTTGGTTCTTACTCGACCTTGCCGAGGAACTTCAGCACGCTGAGGATGATACCAATGAGGCCGTACACCTCAACCAGCGTACCGACGATGCCGATGATGATACCCACCACCGGGATCGCCGCCAACACACCGATCAGAATACCCGCAACGATGCACGCGATGATGAGGATAAGCAGCTGAATGATGAGAGAATTCACATCGTCCTTCTGCACCTTATACGCGGTCGGCCAATACTTCTTAAGCAGATCCATGGTTAAAACTCCTTTACAAAATAGTTCCAATAAAATTATACCGAAAATCCGACACAAGTCAAGATTAAATCCGGTTGCCGGCAAACTGTGTCATATACAGCGTATAGTATCTTCCCTGCTGTGCCAACAACTCGTCGTGATTGCCCATCTCCACCACGCGGCCGTTGTCCATCACGACGATGACGTCCGAGTCGCGGACGGTGGACAACCGGTGCGCGATGATAAGACTGGTGCGGTCCTTCATCAGGTTGACCATCGCGTCCTGAATGTTCTGCTCGGTACGCGTATCCACCGAGGAGGTCGCCTCATCCAGAATGAGGATCTTCGGATCGGCGAGTACCGCGCGGGCAATGGCGAGCAGCTGACGCTGCCCCTGCGACAGACCCGATCCGGCCTGCTTGAGGAAGGTCTGATACTGCTCTGGCAGCCGCTCGATAAAGTAGCGCGAATTGCTCATTTCCGCCGCATGCCGCATTTCCTCGTCCGTCGCTTCCAGATTGGCGTATTTGATATTGTTCTCGATGGTATCGGAGAACAACACCGTATCCTGCAACACGATGGCGATGTTGCGGCGCAGCTCGTCGCGCTTGATGTCCTGAATGTTGACACCGTCGATGAGGATGTCGCCGGAATCCACCGGATAGAACCGCATCAGCAGATTGACCACCGTGGTCTTACCGCTACCGGTCGCCCCCACCAACGCGATCTTTTGTCCCGGCTTGACGTTCAGGTTGAAGTCATACAGCACCTGCTTTTCCGGAACGTAGGAGAAATTGACGTTGCGGAAGGTGATCTCGCCACGCACGTTCTTCATATCCTGAGTGCCGCTGTTATCCTCGTCCGGTTGATCGATCAGCGCAAACACGCGCTCCGCGCCGGCGATCGCCGTCTGCACCGAGCCGTACAGTTGAGCGATCTCGTTAATGGGACGTGAAAACTGCTTGGCATAGATCACAAAGGCCGAGATGGTACCGATGGAGATCCAACCGAGATAGGCGAAATAGCCGCCGAAGGCCGCCACGATGACAAAGCTGATGTTGGAGATGCAGTTCATAATAGGACCCATCGAGCCTCCCAGGATCTCCGCCTTGATGCTCACCCGGGTCAACTCGTCGGAGGTCTCGTTAAACTCCCGCATCACGTCGTCCTGCTTGTTGTAGGCAACAATGGACTTGTATCCGGTGATCATCTCCTCGGAATGACCGTTGAGTCGGCCGAGGATCTGCGACCGCTTGCGGTACACCCGACGCATGACCTTGGACATTTGCTTGGTCACCAGGACGGTCAGAATCACTGTGAACATCGTAATAAGCGTCAGCTGCCAACAATAGTAGAACATGATCGCGATGGTGCCGATGACCGTAAGAATACCTGAGATCAGCGAACCCAGACTCTGCGCCACCGTATTGGAGATGTTCTCTACGTCGTTAGTCATGCGGCTCATAATATCGCCGTTGGAATGGGTATCCAGATACTTGATAGACAGATGATCGATCTTCTCAAACAGATCGTGCCGCATCCGCTTGACGATACTCTGGCTCAGGCGAGCCGCCAACAGCGACTGTGCCAATCCGAACGCAATATTGACGACGTATACGCTGAGCAGAATACCGACGCAGCGATACAGCGCGCCCCACCGCGCTCCGCCGATATAGTCGATGGCTTCGCCCTGCAGTGCCGGCGCGATCAACGCCGCCAGCGTCACCAGAACGACGGCGCACAGCAGCCCGATCAGCAACTTTTTGGTATGGCGGAAATACGCAAGCAGGCGCGAGAGCGTCTTTTTGGCATCGGCGGGCTTTTCCACCATCTGTGCCATACCGCCGGGTCCGCGGCGCGGACCGCGAAAATTCACCGTCGGCGTGTTGCCTTTTTGCTCCGCCGCGTGATAGCGGACGTCCTGTGTCGCGCCGCCCAGTTCAAAGCCGCGCGGAAGCGCCTGCTCCGCGGAACGCGTTTCCTTAACCGACATGGTCCGCACCCCCTTCCTTGAGCTGCGAACGATAGATATCGCGATAAATATCGGAGGTCTGCATCAGTTCCTCGTGCGTACCGAGCGCCGCGATCCTACCGTGATCCAACACGGCAATGCGGTCCGCGCCCTGAATGGAGGCGATACGCTGCGCCACGATGATCTTGGTGGTATGGGGACATTCCCGACGCAGTGCTTCATACAGTTTCGCCTCGGTCTTGAGGTCCAGCGCACTGGTAGAATCGTCAAAAATGAGGATCTCATGTTCCTTCAGCACCGCGCGGGAAATGGAGATACGCTGCTTTTGGCCACCGGACAGCGAATGACCGCCCTCTGACACCTGTGTATAGTACCCCTGCTCGGTCGCGCAGACAAACTCATCAGCCTGCGCGATCTCTGCCGCCTTTTTGATCTCCCACGGCGTGGCCGCGTCCTTACCCCAACGGATGTTGGCTTCAATGGGACGCGAATACAGCTCCGCCTTTTGCAGCACGATGGAGATCTTGTCCCGCAGCGCCTGCAGGGTATACTCCTTAATGTTGACGTCGTCAATGAGGATCTCACCCTCGTCGGCGTCATAGAACCGCGGAATCAGGTTGACCAGAGACGATTTGCCGCTTCCGGTCGCACCGATGATCGCGAGCGTCTCCCCCTGCTCCACGGTAAAGGAGACGTTCTCCAGTACCGGACGACCGGAGGCATTGGGATAGGCGAAGCTGACGTTTCTAAACTCGATCTTACCGCTTTGCGCCGTCTCGCCGTTAAACGCGCCGTCAAAGATCACCTCGGGACACTCCAGCACCTCTTTGATACGGTCACTGGAGGCTTTGGCGCGGGTAAAGGTCTGGAAAATGTTCGCCATAAAGGTAATGCCGTGCAGGATCTGAGCCAGATAGGTGATCGCCGCCATCACGCGGCCGGGGGTCATATCGCCGCCGCTCTGCACCGTCAGACCACCCACCAGAATAACGGCCACTACGCAGACGTTGAGAACGATATTCATGCATGGACCCATAAACGCCAACAGATTCTGCACGCGCAGGCTGACGTCACACAGCTCACCGTTGGCCTTGTCAAACCTCTCCAGCTCGTGCTGCTCCTTGACGTATGCCTTGACTACGCGTGCACCGGCGACGTCCTCCTGCATCACGTTGTTGATACCGTCCAGTTTTTTCTGCACGACGGAAAACATCGGCGCTGCCTTTTTCAAAAAGAACATCACAAAAGTCACCACAAACGGCAACCCGCAGGCGGCGATGAGCGCGAAGCGGGGCGACTGCTGATACAGCATAAAGATGCCGCCCACAAACATCACCAGATTGCGCACAAAGCCGCGCACCGCCATCATCACCATGTTCTGCACCTGCGTCACGTCGTTGGTCAGACGCGTCACCAAAGAACCGGTGGAGATCTTGTCGGTCTGCTGAAAGGACAACCGCATAATGCGCCCGAACACCTCTTTGCGCAGGTCATTGCCGAACCGCTGTGCCGCCAGATTGGCAAACACGCCGCACAGAATACCGCAGCAGCCGCCAAACAGCACCAGTAGGATCATCTTGATACCGACGTTGATGATCAACTCAAAATTGCCCTGCAGCACGCCGTTGTCCACAATGTCGCGCATCAGATCGGGCTGCAGCAGGTCCATAGCTACCTCGCCCACCATAAACAGCGGGGCGATCACGCAAAAGACCCAGTATTTTTTCAGATATTTCAGCATTTACAGGTCCCTCCGAATGACGTCATACAGCATATCCAGCAGTTGGATCAGTTCCTGCTCCTTTTCCGGTGTGACGACCGCCGTGATCTTATCGTCGGACTGTCCCAACCGCTGACGCAGCAGCAGCGCCTTTTCCTCGCCCGCCTCCGTCAAAAACAGCTTGGTATACCGCTGATCACTTTCGTCGGTCTCCTTGCGAACGTACCCATCCGCCAGCATTTCCTTGACCGCCTGATTGATCGCCGCGGTCGTCTTGTTGGAAAACTCCGCCAGTGCCTTTTGATTGGCGCCCGGATGGCGGGACAGATACATAATAATACTGCGATAGGAATCAGGCACACCGACCTCCAACGCACAGTGACGCATATGTCTCACCCACTCCTTTTGAGTATGCGACAGCGCCATCATCAAGGTTTTCCGTGGCTTCTCCACAAAAGCACCACCTTTGCAGCGAATTTGATTAATAACTTAATTATATCTTTATTAACAACTCTTGTCAACACCCTATCAAACAAAACACGGACGGCCGCTTTCGCGACCGTCCGTTATCGGTGTTATTTATATTTTTTGCGTCGAAAGCGCTCCCGCCAATACGGCTTACCGTAGGCAACGGCCTCCGCCAGCAGACCCACCGGTAGCGCGGCATAGAAATCGATCACGGAATGCTGCTTGATGAACATCGTGGACAGACAGATGAGAATGACCGCGATCACCACAAACGTTTTCCACCACGCACGCACCGGCTTTTCCTTGAGCCACGCCGACGCAATACCCAACGAATACGCCACATGCAGCGACGGACACACGTTGGTATCGGTGTCGAAGGAATACAGAAATTTCACGCCGTCGATCAACAGGTTATCCCGCGGGAACTCGGTCGGCCGCAGATCCTGCATATTGGGAAACAGTATGTAGATGACCATCGCCACGACCTGCGTCACGATGATGAACGTCTGGAACCGTCGAAATCCGTCGGTATTGTACAAAGCAAAGTACAGCAGCGTGATAACGATCAGCAGATACCAGAACACGTACGGAATAAAAAACCATTCGCAAAACGGGATCACGTCATCCAACCAGTTGTGAACGACGTAGCATTCCTCCCGCGGAATGACGTTCTCCGTGATAAAATACAAGGCAAAGTACCCCACCCAACCCAGCAGAAACAGCAAATGGGAAAACTCCGGGGTATTCAGCTTGGACAACCGAAACTGTCGGTAGTCCACGACCGGTTTTTTCATCGTTCTCACTCCTCGTCCGGGATGTTGCAGGGGTACTCTTTTCGGGGAATGTTGCGGTACGGCACCACCGTATGCCGCGGCAGACCGCACGCAATGTCGGTGATCGAATCCATCAAGTAGGCGCGGATACGCTGCCGTTCCTCCTCAATCGGGGCTTCGGCGTTAAAACGGAGGGGCTTGCCGAAATACATCGTTTTCAGGTACGGAGCCAGATAAAACGGAACAAAGCACAGCTCCTTGCCGGTCCGCTTGTGATACAGCCGCGCTACGTCCACAAAATGATCCTCAAACTCGTACAGAATGTGATTGTACTTTTTATTATGCTCGGGGAAAATGACGATGCTCTTCCCCTCCTGCAGCTTGTTCACCGTCTGTTTGAATGTTGACAGCAGACGGCTGTCGCGGTAGACACCGATGGTATTGGCATTTTTGAACACCAGCACCGCCACCGGCGCGATCAGATACGAGGCGATCTTGTAAAGCCAACGGCTGCGTTTCGGCTTTTCCGACCAGAAATCCGCAAACGCGTATGCCGGCACCTCTTTGAGCTCCATCATCTGCCCCGCGCACCACGTATACCGCTCCACAGGGAAATAAAACTCGCAGGCAAGCGGGCCGTTCATCTGCGTATGGTTGCCGACGTAGATCGCCGGCTCCTCCGGCAGATCTTCGGTGTCGGCGACCTTGATTTTGAGGTATACCCACCGCACGATCGGCTTCAATAACCGATACAGCGGCGAGATCTTTCTTTCCTTCATTAAAGAGCCACCTTTACAAAAATGCAGTGTCTATTGTAGCGTAAAAATGTGAACGAAGTGTGAAGAAGATATTACAATTTTGAAACACGCCGCCAACGAAATACGCAAAAACGGCGCACCCGATCGGGCACACCGGTTTGCTTTGAAAGAGTAGGATCGCGCTGCGTAATACCGTCCCTATCTCCTTTTCCTTGGTAGCGGAAGTTCTTCGCAAATAGCGCATCTAAGATTTTCAATGATATATCGCTTGTGCGATATGATATACGGCGTTACCGTATGATATACTTGCTATGCAAGCATGATATAATATCCGTTCCCCTCATACGCGAAGCGTATATCATCTGCGAAGCAGATATCATAGCGTCAGCTATATCATCCGTGACCGAAGGGAACGGATATCATTGAAAAAAGTCACCTTTGTCGGTAGACAAAAG
>JAZNKN010000002.1:0-18183 GCA_045578625.1 Acutalibacteraceae bacterium
CGTGCGCTGCGGCACCTCCTTTCTGCACGCGCAGAAAGGAGGCAAAGAGGCGTCGGAGGACCCTTTCGATGGGTCCCCCGAACCCCTCCGAAACGACACAAAGGGTCAGAGACCCTTTGGAATCCTCTCACAACACTACGCCGATCGAGGGGTTCGTTCGCGGCCTTGTGCTCAAGAAAGTCGGCAAAAAACGGCACATCGGCGGCTCACTTGCCAACCAAGGCCACGCAGTACCAAACGGCTACTCTCGGTTTGTGCCGAAATCCCCCAGTCGCGGACAAGCCGCGACAGCCCCCTTATTAAGGGGGCTGTGACAAGTCTCTGTTAGGGGGCTTATTAAGGGGGCCGCGCGGGCGGGTCAGGAGGTGAGGAGGCGGCGGAGTTCGCGGAGGATGGCGCGTTCGCGGCGGCTGACCTGCACCTGTGTCATACCGAGGGCTTCGGCGGTATGCTGCTGTGTTTGGCGGCGGAAATACCGCAGCTCGATGAGCGAGCGGTCGTGTTCCGAAAGACCGGACAGCACCTGCCGCAGGGCGAGGCGGTTGGTGATCGCCTCCTCGGGAGCGGCCACCGGCAGGTCGATCTCGTCGCCGTCGGCATCCTCGCCGCTGCGCGTCAGCGACAGTGCCGGCAACGCCGCACCCAGCGCCTCCACCACCTGCTCGCGCTCCAGTGAGAGGCATTCTGCCAGTTCCCCGACGGTGGGCTCGCGCCCCTCGCGTGTCTGGAATGCGTCGCGCTCCTTGGTGACCCTCAGCGACAGCTCCTTGAGGTTACGGCTGACCTTGACGGTTACGCCGTCGCGGAACAGACGGCGGATCTCGCCGAGGATCACCGGAACGGCGTAGGTGGAAAGCTTGAGTCCGCGGCTGTCGTCAAATCCGTCCACCGCCTTGACAAGTCCCATACAGCCTGCCTGATACAGGTCGTCGTATTCGATACCGCGTCCGATAAACCGACGGGCGCAGGTATGCACTAGACCGAGGTTTTGGCAGATGCGTTCGTCGCGTGTCACACCGCTTTCTCCTGCCGCTGTCGCACCGCTATGTATTTTTCCATCGTTACCGTCGTCCCCTTGCCCGGACGCGACGAGACGCGCAGGCGGTCGGTAAAGCTCTCCATTACCGAAAAGCCAAGCCCCGAACGGTCATCGCCGCCGGTGGTGTACAGCGGCTCCATTGCCTGCGGTACGTCCGGAATGCCGCAGCCGCGGTCGCGGATCTTGATGACGGTGCGGCCGTCGTCGTATAGCCGCATCTGGATGGTGATGCTGCCGATGGTGTCGCGGTAGGCGTGTACAATGCAGTTGGTTACCGCCTCCGAGACGGCGGTGCGCAGATCGGCCAGCTCGTCCACCGCGGGATCGAGCTGCGACAGAAACGAGGCGACCGCCGAGCGGGCGAACGCCTCGTTGGCCGAGCGGCTGGGGAAGGTAAGCTTCATTTCGTTGCAGGGTCGTTTCATAAACGGGTGACCTCCTTTGTGTGGGTATCGTCCCAGATCGGCAGTTTTTCAAGCCCTGCCAGTTTCATCACGCGGCGCAGGCGCTCCGAGGCGCCGACCACCGCCAGTGTGCCGCTGCGTGACAGCATCAGGCGATAGCGCCCCATGATCAGCCCGATGCCGGAGCTATCCATAAAGGTGACGCCGGAAAAATCCAGCAGCAAGCGCTTTGCCGAGGAGCGTTCTACCGCACTGTCCACCTGCTCGCGCAGTGTGCGCGCCGCGTGGTGATCCAGTTCCCCCGACAACCAGACGGTCAGCACGCTGCCCTCGGTGCCCATCCGTATTACCATAGCCATTCCTCCGTTTCGTATAGTACCAGTATACGGCTTGTCCACCGCTTTTTTAGGGGAAACGTGTTGTCGGAGCAGGAAAACTTTTGTAACATTCACACTTTGTAAACCTTTTTTTAACACCAATGCCTTATACTATAACTATGGGGGTGAGACCGTGAAGGTAAAATATCGCTATCGGGCGGGGAACCGTACGGTAGAACGCACCATCAACAACATACCGTTTCGGTACATCGTGGCACTGCTGCTGACGGCCACAGCCATCATCGCGGTGATCGGGATCGTGGTGGCGTTGTGCATCTGGGTGCCGCAGTTTTACGTGTTGGCGTGGATCACTGAGATCCTTTGCGTTATCCGTATCATCGCGTCGGACGACAATCCCGACTACAAGGTGCCGTGGCTGCTTTTCGTGCTGATCCTGCCCATCTCCGGCTTCATGCTGTATTTTATGTTTTATTCCCGTAAGCTCAAGAGGCGTTTCGTGCGGCGGCTGAATACGCTGCGCGACAGTGCGTATCATAAGGATGACACGGCACTGATGGACAAACTCCGCGAGACCGACAAGGTGGCGTACGCCCACGCGAAGCTACTGACCGACATTGCCGATGCGCACGTGTTTACCAACACGAAGCAGCAATATTTTCCGCTGGGCGAGGAGATGCACCGTCGGCTGCTTGACGATCTGCGGCGGGCGAAGCGGTTTATCTACATTGAGTCCTTTATCATTGAGGAGGGCAAGTTCTGGGATTCCATGTTGGAGATCCTGAAAGAAAAGGCTGCCGGCGGCGTGGACGTCAAGGTGCTGTACGACGATATGGGCTGTATGATGACGCTGCCGGGCGGATATTACCGCACGCTGCGCTCCTTTGGCATTGAGGCGACGCCGTTTTCTATGCTGCGTGGCAACGCCGACAGCGAATTAAACAACCGCAATCACCGCAAGATCACCGTCATCGACGGTGTGATCGGCTACACCGGCGGGATCAACTATGCCGACGAGTACATCAACGAGGTCGTACGGTTCGGACATTGGAAGGATACCGCGGTGCGTCTGGAGGGTGAGGCGGTCTGGGAGCTGACCAAGCTGTTCTTGGTGGATTTCGGTATCAACGTGCGCCGTATGCCGACGGTGGGGCAGGAGCAGTTTCCCGCGCAGCCGGATATCGTCGAGGGCGGGTATCTCATTCCGTTCGGCGACGGTCCGCGCCCCATCTACGAGCGGCGGGTAGGCAAGAGCGTGATCCAAAACCTCGTGGCGTCGGCGGCCGACTATCTGTATATGACGACGCCGTATCTCGTCATCGACAACGATCTGTGTCAGGATATTGAAAACGCCGCACTGCGCGGTGTGACCATCAAGATCATCACGCCGCATATTCCCGATAAAAAGATCGTGTTCGGGATGACGCGCAGCTACTATCATCGGCTGATGGCGGCGGGAGTGGAGATCTACGAATACGAGCCGGGCTTTATCCACGCCAAAAGCTACCTCGCCGATGACCGCTACGGTATGATCGGCACGATCAATCTGGACTATCGCAGTCTGGTGCATCACTTTGAAAACGGTGTATGGATGTACGATTGTGCTTGTCTTTCGGATCTGAAAGCGGATATGGAGGCGACGCTTGCGCAGTGCATCCGCGTGACACCGGAGATGCTCAAGACCGATCTGTTTCGTCGGCTGTTCCGCGCGGTGGTGCGTATCTTTGCGCCGCTGCTGTAACGCAAAAAACCGCCCTTGGGAGCGATCCCAAGGGCGGTCGTTGTTTATGTATCATAGGCTACGGATCAGGGCGTCGGCACAGCGGATGCCATCTACGGCTGCCGAGGTGATGCCGCCGGCGTAGCCGGCACCCTCGCCGCAGGGGAAGAGGCCGCGGATCGCCGCGTGGCACTGCTCGTCACGCGGGATGCGTACCGGAGACGAGCTGCGGGATTCCACACCGGTGAGTACCGCGTCGTAGCGGTCGAAGCCCTGCAGTTTGCGGCCAAGCTGCGGCAGAGCGGTGCGCAGCGAGCGTACGACAAAGTCAGGCAGGCAGTCCCGCAGGTCGCAGGGGGTCACCCCCGGACGGTAGGACGGCTCGATATCGCCCAACGTGCGACTGGCGCGACCGGCGCACAGGTCGCCGACAAGCTGCACCGGCGCGCGGTAATTCCCGCCGCCGAGCGCGAACGCCGCGCATTCCATTTGGCGTTGCAGCGCGATACCGGCAAGCGGAGACGCATCCGGCAAGTCGGACGGCGTCACGCCCACCAGCAGGGCGCTGTTGGAGTTGCGGGCGTCACGCGCAAACACACTCATGCCGTTGACGGCGACGCCACCCTCCTCCGAAGCGGCGGCAATGACCTCGCCACCGGGACACATACAGAAGGTGTAGACCCCTCTGCCCTCCGGCAGGGGGACATTCAGTTTATAATCTGCCGCGCCGAGGGCGGGATGCCCTGCCGCCGTACCGTATTGGCTGCGGTCGATCAGCTCGCGCGGATGCTCGATGCGCACACCCACCGCAAACGGCTTTTGCTCCATCGGGACGCCCGCTTCGTGCAGCATCGCGAGGGTGTCTCTGGCACTGTGGCCGATGGCGAGGATGACGCGGTCACAGCACAGCTCCTCGGTACCGTTCGGGGTCTGCAACACCAGACCCGCCAGCGCGCCGTGCTCGTGGCGGATGCCGACCATCTGCGTTTCAAAGCGCACCTCGCCGCCGAGGGCGAGGATCTGTTCGCGCAGACCGCGCACGGCCTGACACAGCCGATCGGTGCCGACGTGGGGCTTGGCCTGCCAGAGGATCTCCTCCGGCGCACCGGCGGCAGCCAGCTCCTCCAATACCAGACGGCAACGCGGGTCGCGGATGCCGGTGTTCAGCTTGCCGTCCGAGAACGTTCCCGCGCCGCCCTCACCGAACTGGACGTTGGAATGGGTGTCCAGCACACCGGTCAGACGAAACCGCGCGACCGCTTCGGTGCGGCGCTCCACCGGCTCGCCGCGCTCTAACAGCAGCGGGCGCAGACCGGCACGCGCCAGCATCAGCGCCGCAAACAAGCCCGCCGGACCGCTGCCCACCACGACCGGACGGTGGGCGGGGGTGACGGTGGGCGCGGCAAGAGTGAACGTGGGCGGTGCATACCGGTGGACCGAGGGATGACGGCACGCGGCAAGCGTTTCGTCCTCTCGTTCGACGGTAACACCCACGGTGATATCAAAAACAAGGTTGGGCTTTTTGCGCGCGTCCACCGAGCGGCGGTGGAGACGGCAGGAAAGCAGAGCGCGTTCCGACACGCCCAGACGGTTCGCCGCCTGACGGCGCAGATCGCGTTCGGTATAGGAGAGCGGCAGACGCAGGCCGCTGATCTCGATCATCGCGTCACCGCCTTGGCCGCAGTGTAGGCCGAGGCCCACGCCCATTGCAGGTTGAAGCCGCCGCAGTCACCGTCCACGTCCAGCACCTCACCGATGAGGTACAGACCGGGGATGCGGCGGGACATCAGTGTGCGGGGGTCAACGTCCGCGGTGGCAATGCCACCCGCGGTGACCTGTGCACCGCCGAAGCCCTGCGTGCCGATGACCGGCAGGGAGAAGCGCTTGACGGTGTCTGCCAGCTTGCGCAGCGTGGTGGCGGAGAGCGAGTCGGTCGGCTGCTCCAGTGACAGACCGGCGGCGCGGCAGACGGTTTGCCCGATGCGCTTGTTCAGCACGCCGGTGAGGAAGTCCGCGGCGGTGCGCCCGAGGGCGCGGCGCTCGGCGAGCAGCGAGAGCAGGGACGGCTCATCCACGGTGGGAAGCAGGTCCAACACCGCGGTCATGGTGCCGCTCTTGCGGCGCTCCCAATCGCCGACGGCGCGGGAGATCTGCATCACGGCAGGGCCGGAGATGCCGTATTCGGTAAAGAGCAGCTCGTCGGTGTGGGAGCATAACAGCTGCCCATTGAGGCAGAAGGTGACGGTCGCGTCGGTGCGCAGCCCCTTCATCGCGCGGACGAAGGTGGTATCGGTGCGCACCTGCACGATGGAGGGGAACAGCGGAGTCTTGCGGTGACCCAGTGCGGTGGCGAGGGTGTAGCCCTCCGCCGAGCCGCCGAGCGAGGGGGAGGCCGCACCGCCGGTGGCGACGATGACGCGGTGGGCGGTGAGTGCTTCGCCGCCCGACAGGGTCAGCACAAAGCCGTCGTTTTTGGGGGCGATGGCGGTGACGGCGGCGTCACACCGTTCGGTCACGCCGAGGCGGGACAGCTCCAGACGCAGGCAATCCAGTACCGCGCCGGCTTGCTGGCATAGGGGGTATTCGCGCCCCTCCTCACGCGGGGCGCACAGCACGCCGATCGAGCGGAAGAACGCAAGGCAGGCTTCCGGCGAAAACGCGGTGAGCGCGGGCGTGACGAACGTCGCAGCACCGTCGCCGTGGTAGTTGTCGGGAGCGGCGTTGCGGTTGGTCAGGTTGCAGGTGCCGCTGCCGGTCGCCAGCAGTTTTTTGCCCACGCGCGGCTGTTTTTCGAGCAGCAGAATACCGGCACCGGTGCCGCGCTCACGTGCGCAGAATACCGCCGCCGCGAGACCTGACGCGCCGCCGCCGATGATCGCAATATCGCAGGTGTAAGACATGGATAGCCCCCCAATCAGTATAAGTATAACAGCGTTTGCGGTGGGGGTCAAGAGGTGGGTTTTTGCGGGCGATCCCCCCGTCGCACATTCGCGCGGCCCCCTTACATTAAGGGGCACGGGTCAGTGGTGCGGCGATTTGGAAAAATATGAATAACGGTCAGGCAGAGATGAATACTAGATGAGAAAGGGGACGATGGTATGTGTGGCATCGTGGGGTACTGCGGAACGCAGGCGGCAGCGCCGCTGCTATTGGCGGGGTTGTCGCGGTTGGAGTACCGTGGCTACGATTCGGCAGGTGTGGCGCTCGCAGATGAAAGCGGGCTGACCGTATACAAGGAAGCGGGACGGTTGGCGTTGCTGACAGCGCGGCTCGACGGCGGTGCGGGGCTGCCGCAGACCGTGGGCATCGGACACACACGGTGGGCGACTCACGGTAAGCCCACCACCGTCAACGCGCATCCCCATCTCAGCGACGACGGGCGGTTCGCGGTGGTGCACAACGGCATCATCGAGAACGAGGCGGTGCTGCGGCGTGAGCTGACCGATGCCGGTGTTATTCTGCGCTCGGATACCGATACCGAGCTGATCGCGCAGCTGCTTGAGCGGGAGTTCACCGGCGATATGTGCGAGACGCTGCGGCGCGTGACGGCGCGGCTTGCGGGATCGTACGCGTTGGGGATCGTATACGCGGGACAGCCGCAGGCGGTGTACGCGGTGCGGCAGCAAAGTCCGTTGGTGCTGGGTATTGCCGAGGAGGGCTTGTTTCTCGCCTCGGATATGCCGGCGATATTGCCGTATACCAAGCAATTTATCCCGCTGGAGGATGGGGAGACGGCGTGTCTGTCCCCTGCCGGATACACGGTGAGGGACGCCGACGGCACGGTGGTGGAGCGCGAAGTGCAGCGGGCGGACTGGGATGCGGAGGCGGCAGAGCGCGGGACGTACGCGCATTTTATGCTCAAGGAGATCGAGGAGCAGCCGGAGGCACTGGCGGCGACGCTGTTTCCGTATCTCACCGCCGATGGTGCGGTGGCTGCAGAGGCGTTGCCCCTGACAGCCGGGGAGGCGGCTTCGCTGCGGCGGGTGCTGTTGGTCGGCTGCGGCTCGGCGTACCACGCCGGTATGGTGGGGCGGCAGGTCATCGAATCGCTCGCGCGCGTGCCTGCTGAGGCGGAGATCGCCTCGGAATTCCGTTACCGTCAGCCGGTGTTGGATCGCGAGACATTGGTGATCTTCATCAGTCAGTCGGGGGAGACGGCGGATACGTTGGCGGCACTGCGTGAGGCCAAGCGGCAGGGAGCGCGGACGCTGTCCATCGTCAACGTGGCGGGCAGCACGTTAGCGGCGGAAAGTGAGGCGGTGCTGCCCACGCGTGCCGGACCGGAGATCGCGGTGGCGACGACCAAGGCTTACACCGCACAGTTGGCGGCACTGTATCTGATCGCCATCCGTCTGGCGTACCTGCGCGGAGCGATCGGCGAGGCCGAGGTCACGGTGCTGACCGCCGCGCTGCGCACGCTGCCCGCGAGGGTGCGGGAGCTGCTGCGCACCGCGCCGCGGATGCAGGCGCTTGCGCGGGAACAGACCGCGCTCGCTGATGCGTATTTCATCGGGCGGGGGATCGACTATGCCGCTGCGCTGGAGTCATCGTTGAAGCTCAAGGAGATCAGCTATATCCATTCCGACGCGTATGCGGCGGGAGAACTCAAGCACGGGACGATCTCGCTCATCGAGGAGGGGACGTTCGTGACGGCGCTCGCGTGTGACGGCGATCTGACCGCCAAGACGCTCGCGAACGTGCGGGAGGTGCGGGCGCGCGGCGCGCGGGTGCTGTTGGTGACGACCGACCCAGAGGCGAGCGAGGCGGCGGACGAGGTGTTGGTGATCCCGACGGTGTGTCCGTTGTTTCAGGCTTCGCTGTCGGTCGTGCCACTGCAGTTGTTTGGGTATTACGTGGCGTTGGAACGCGGCTGTGACATCGATCGGCCGCGTAATCTGGCAAAAAGTGTGACGGTGGAGTGATTGTATGCTGTTTACGACCGAATTGTTTGATCTGAGCCGCAGCCGGTTGGGGAGTGCACTGGCGCTGTATGCGTATCCGTGGCAGATCCTTCCCGAACTGGCGGGACATATCCGCGCGATGGGGGCATCGCTGCCGACCGAGCGGTTTGAGCAAGCGGGCGAGGAGATCTGGGTGGCGCGGTCGGCGAGTGTGGCGACCTCGGCTCAGATCAGTGGCCCATGTATCATCGACGAGGACGCGGTGATCCGCACCGGTGCGTTTCTGCGCGGGAAGGTGATGGTGGGGCGCGGCGCGGTGGTGGGAAATTCCACTGAGCTTAAAAACGCGCTGCTGTTTGACGGCGTGCAGGTGCCGCATTACAACTACGTGGGGGATTCGGTGCTGGGATATCGGGCGCATCTGGGTGCGGGGGCGGTGACCTCCAACGTCAAGAGCGATCGGTCGGCGGTAGTCATCCGCGACGGAGAGACGTGCATCCCCACCGGTCTGACCAAGTGCGGTGCGATGCTCGGTGACCGCGCGGAGATCGGGTGCGGTTGCGTACTGAACCCCGGCGCGGTGATCGGGTCGGGGGCGCAGGTATACCCGCTGTGCAGCGTGCGCGGGTGTGTGCCGAGCGGACACATCTACAAGGCGGCGGACAACGTGGTGAAACGGAGGGATTGAGATGGGACGGCTGTTTGGAACAGACGGCGTGCGCGGGATCGCGAACACCGAGCTGACCTGTGAATTGGCCATGAGCATCGGCCGCGCGGCAGCATTGGTGTTGGCAAAGGACGGACGGCGGCGACCGGTGTTCGTCATTGGTACGGATACCCGCGCCTCGGCAGACATGCTGACGGCGGCGCTCACCGCCGGATTGTGCTCGGTGGGAGCGGACGTCATTCGGTTGGGGGTCATTCCCACGCCGGCGGTGGCGTATCTGGTGGTCAAATACAAGGCGGATGCGGGAATCGTGGTGTCGGCCTCGCACAATCCTGCGCCGTTTAACGGTATCAAGCTGTTCAGCGGCGACGGCTACAAGCTGCCGGACGAGCTGGAGGAGGAGATCGAGACACTGGTGCTGCGCAAGCGGACGGAGTATCCCAAGCCGGTCGGCGGCGAGGTGGGGCGCGTTACCACGGCGAAAAGTGCTGTCAAGGATTACATCGATCACCTGAAAAGCACCGCGCTGTATATGCCGGATGGAATGCGCGTTGCGGTGGATTGCGCCAACGGCGCGGCCTCGGTGACGGTGGAGCGGTTGTTCCGCGAGCTGGGGTGTGACGTGCAGATCCTGTCGAATGATCCCGACGGTGTCAACATCAACGAGGGGTGCGGCTCCACGCATTTATCGCGGCTGTCGCAGTTTGTGCGGGATAACGGATGCGAGCTTGGGATCGCCTTTGACGGCGATGCCGATCGGTGTCTGTGCGTGGACGGTGACGGTGCGGTGGTGGACGGCGATCGCATCATGGCGATCTGTGCGCTGGATCTTCGGGAGCGCGGCAAGTTGCCGGGCAATACCGTCGTCGGTACGATCATGACGAATTTCGGGTTCACGCGGTTCTGCGAGGAGCAGGGGCTGCAGTTTATCGCCACCAAGGTGGGCGACCGCTTTGTATTGGAGGAGATGCTGCTCGGCGAGTACGCATTCGGTGGTGAGCAATCGGGACACATCATTTTCCGCGATTTCGCCACCACCGGTGACGGACAGCTGACAGCGGTGCAGCTGCTGTCCTATTTGAAGCGCTGCGGGCGGTCACTCAGCGAGCTGGCGCAGGTGATGCCGCAGTACCCGCAGTACAGCATCAATCTGTCGGTCAGCACCGAGAGCAAACGGCAGTTCTTTACCAACAGCACAATCAAGGCGGCGATCGAGGCCGCTAAATCCGCACTCGGCAGCGGTGGACGCATCGTGGTGCGACCCTCGGGGACCGAGCCGCTCATCCGCGTGATGGCGGAGGGTGAGGACGACGATCTCACCCGCGCACAAGCCGAGGCGGTGGCCGCGGTCATCCGCGAGCAGTTGGGTGCGGAATAACAGCAAAAGCGTCCCCTTTGACAAGGGGACGCTTTTGTGTTACGATAAGCGGGAAACGAGGTGACGGTATGGCAAGCAGGCGAGAGCTGCCGGCGCTGCTGCGGGCGGCGGTGGAGCGGTACGATATGATTCGCGAGGGCGACGCGATCGCGGTCGGGGTGTCCGGCGGCAAGGACAGCGTGGCGCTGTTGGTGCTGCTCGCCGAGCTGCGGCGGTTTTATCCGCGACCGTTTTCGCTGACCGCCATCACGCTTGACCCCGGCTTTGACGGCGAGACGGATTACAGTGCCATTCAGGCACTGTGCGATCGCTTGGAGGTGCCGTACGTGCTGCGGCGTACCCGCTTATGGGACGTGGTGCAGGAAAAGCAGACCGGACAGATGCCCTGTAGCCTGTGTGCGCGGCTGCGGCGGGGTGCATTGCACCGCACCGCGGCGGAGCTTGGCTGCGGGACGGTGGCGTTGGGGCATCACCAGGACGATGCCGCCGAAACGCTGCTGATGAGCCTGCTGTCCGGGGCGACGCTGGATTGCTTTGCGCCGAAAAGCTATCTTGATCGGCGGGAGATCACGCTCATTCGCCCGATGATCTTTATGCAGGAGCGCGAGATCGAGGCGTACGTTCGCCGCGAAGGATTGCCGGTCGTGAAGTCCCATTGTCCGGTGGACGGCGATACCCGCCGTCAGCGGATGAAGGAATTGATCGCGTCGTTGTCGCAGGAGTACGGCGACGTGAGCGAAAAGATCACCGGGGCGATGCAAAAAGCGGGTATCAACGGGTGGGGGACTGAATATGACAGAACGCCCTGAACGAAAGCGAAATCGCTTGCAGCTGTGGGATTACAGCCATCCCGGTGCATATTTTGTAACGGTGTGTACCAAAGACCGCCGAAAACTGTTGGGAAAGATCGTAGGGGAGGGCCTCTGCGCCCTCCCGCGTATGGTGTTATCACCTATCGGCAGCCGCGTTCGTGAAAGCATCGAACACGTATCCCAACGGTATGATAACGTCCGAATAGATAAGTATATCGTTATGCCGAATCATATCCATCTGATCGTGCGTATCGAAGAAACGGGAGGGCACAGAGGCCCTCCCCTACATAAGATCATAGGTCAAATGAAATCCTACACAACACACAGCAATGACGGGGTATTGTGGCAGCGCTCATTTCACGATCACATCATTCGTGGTGAGAAGGATTACCGACGGATCTGGGAGTATATTGATACCAATACGCTGAAATGGACAAGCGATTGCTTTTATGTACCATAATAAAAAACGACGGTCGAAGGACCGTCGTTTTTGCGTTTATTATCAGTCTTTGTAGCCGTTCGGGTTCTGGGACTGCCACTTCCACGCGGTGCGGCACATGTCGTCCAGACCGAACTGCGCTTCCCAGCCGAGCAGCGCCTTGGCCTTGGCGGGGTTGGAATAGCAGGTGCCGATGTCGCCGGGGCGGCGGGGGGAGATGACGTAGGGCACCTTGACGCCGTTGACGCGCTCAAAGGTGTTGACCAGATCCAGCACACTGTAGCCGGTGCCGGTGCCGAGGTTGACCGCCTCAATGCCGGTGTGGGCGCGGGCATAGTCCACGGCGCAGACGTGGCCGCGGGCGAGGTCAACGACGTGGATGAAGTCACGCACGCCGGTGCCGTCGGGGGTGTCGTAGTCGTTGCCGAACACCGACAGCTGCGGACGCTTGCCGATGGCGACCTGCGAGACGTACGGCATCAGGTTGTTGGGGATGCCGTTGGGATCCTCACCGATGCGGCCGCTTTCGTGCGCGCCGATGGGGTTGAAGTAGCGCAGCAGCACCACCGACCACGCGGGGACGGAGACGCACAGATCCTGCAGGATGCATTCGATCATAAACTTGGTGCGGCCGTAGGGATTGGTGACCGCGCCGACCTCCATCGTTTCATCCAGCGGGGAGGGGTTGCTCATACCGTACACGGTGGCGGAGGAGCTGAACACCATCCGCTTGCAGCCGAATTCGCGCATCACGTCGCACAGCACCAGCGTGCCGTTGACATTGTTGTCAAAGTATTCGAGAGGCTTCTCCACCGATTCGCCCACCGCCTTGAGGCCGGCGAAGTGGATGACGGTGTCGATCTCGTGCGCACGGAAGATGGTACGCAGGCCCTCCGCGTCGCGGATGTCGCACTCGTAGAACGGGAATTCCTTGCCGGACAGCTCGAACACGCGGCGCAGCGCCTCGGGCGAGGAATTATAGTAGTTGTCCAGCACCACGATATCGTGGCCGGACTTGAGCAGTTCAATGCAGGTGTGGCTGCCGATGTAACCGCAGCCGCCGGTGATAAGTATTGACATAAGGTGGACCTCCCTGTATAATTTGATCAGCACCTTTATTATATATGCAAAATCCTAATTTTGCAATCCTTTGTTGCGGCAATGGCGAAAAGTGAACTTTTTTTGACAAACTGCCTATTGTCGCACGGCGGGGGGTGCGGTACGATAGCATTGTATAATTTTGGAAAGGAAGATGTTTTTATGAAACCGACATTGGTAATTATGGCCGCCGGTATGGGCAGCCGCTTCGGCGGACTTAAGCAGCTCACGCCCGTGGGCCCCTCCGGTCAGATGATCATTGACTATTCCATTTTTGACGCGATCCGCGTCGGGTTCGGCAAGATTGTGTTTGTCATCAAGCACGAGATCGAAAAGGATTTCCGTGAGCTCATCGGCGATCGTATCGCGGAGAAGATCGACGTGGAGTACGTGTTCCAGGAGCTGGACAAACTGCCCGAAGGCTACACCGTTCCCGAAGGCCGTAAAAAGCCGTGGGGTACCGCGCACGCCATCATGCTGTGCCGCGGCGTTGTCAAGGAGCCGTTCGTGGTCATCAACGCGGACGATTTCTACGGCAGTGAGTGCTATCGGATCCTGGGCGAGTTCCTGAAGAATCCTCCCCAGGGCGACAAGCTTCAGTTCGCGATGGCCGGCTATATCCTGAAAAACACGCTGACCGAGAACGGTTCGGTCGCGCGCGGTGTGTGCAAGGTCAGCGAGGACGGCAAGTTGCTCGGTCTCGACGAGCGCACCTGCATCGAGTACGTTAACGGCAAGCCGATGTTTACCGAGGATGGCGGCGCTACATATGAGCCGCTGTCGGAGGATTGCACCGTGTCGATGAACGCTTGGGCGTTCCCGGCTGATATGCTGGACTTGCTGGAGGAGCGTTTTGAGACATTCCTCGCCACCACGGCGAAGGAAAATCCGCTCAAGTCGGAGTGCTATCTGCCGCTGGTCGTCAACGATATGGTGGCCGAGGGCATTGCCGAAGTGACTGTGCTGCAGACGACCGACCGTTGGTACGGCATGACCTATGCCGCCGACCGCGAGGACGTCGCCAATGCCATTGCCGCGATGACCGAGCAGGGTCAGTACCCTGTGGAAATGTGAGGAGCGTACCCATGACGATCGTAGAAATTGCCAAGCTGTTCGCGATGGATCAGGAGCCGCTGGCGGCAGAGCCGTACGGCTGCGGTCACATCAACGACACCTATTGCGTGACCTCCAAGGATAAGCGCTACATCCTGCAGCGCATCAACCACAAGGTGTTCCCCGACGTGGCGGGTCTGATGGACAACATTCAGCGCGTGACGGATATGCTGCGCGAGAAGGTGCTGGCGAACGGCGGCGATCCCGACCGCGAATGCCTGCAGATCATCCCTACCAAGGACGGCAAGTCCTATCTGGAGTTTGAGGGTAACTACTACCGTATGTACGTGTTTGTGGAGCGCACCTTGTCGCTGCAGACGGTGGAGGATCCCATCCACTTCTACTATTCCGCGGTGGCGTTCGGTCGCTTCCAGAAGCAGCTGGCCAGCTTCCCTGCCGAGACGCTGTGCGAGGTCATTCCGAACTTCCACAACACTGCGTCCCGCTATGAGGCGTTTGAGGCCGCTGTGGCCGCTGACCTGAAGGGTCGCGCCGCTGAGGTGGCGGAGGAGATCGCGTTCGTGCGCGCCCGCAAGGCCGACACCGAAAAGGTGGTCGCGCTGCTCGAGTCGGGCGAGCTGCCGCTGCGCGTGACCCATAACGATACCAAGCTGAACAACGTGCTGCTGGACGATGAGACCGGCAAGCCGATGGCCGTTATCGATCTGGACACCGTGATGCCCGGCTCGTCGCTGTACGATTTCGGCGACAGCATCCGCTTCGGCACCAATCCCTGCGCCGAGGACGAGAAGGATCTGTCCAAGGTGTTCTGCCAGGTCAATCTGTTCGAGGAGTATACCAAGGGTTACCTTGAGGCGTGCGGCGACAGCCTGACCGCCAAGGAGAAGGAGCTACTGCCGTTCGGTGGTTATCTGATGACGCTGGAGTGCGGTATCCGCTTCCTGACCGACTACCTCAACGGTGACACCTACTTCAAGATCCATTATCCGGAGCAGAATCTGGATCGCTGCCATACCCAGTTTAAGCTGGCGGCGGATATCATGGATAAGATGGATGAGCTCAACGCTATCGTCAAGAAGTACGACAAATAAGTGAGCGAGAAAGACCGCCGCCCGATTTGGGCGGCGGTCTTTTGGTGGGAGGGGTTGTGTGGAGAACCCCTCCGTCACGCATGCGCGTGACACCTCCCCTGATAGGGGAGGCTTGCGGACGGGGCGTCGAGGGCGCCTCCCCCTACAAAGCCCGCGGGCGGTAGGTTGCCGCCCCTACCACCCCAAAACGGTATTGTAGGGGAGGGCCTTTGTGCCCTCCCGCGCAGGGAAGGCACAGGTTTTGGTGGAACGACACGCAGGTCGTTCCCTACGGAGTAACAATGGGGTCGTGCAAGGGATCTCTTTACGATTCACAGTGGCGGAGTTGGTCGGCGGGGGAAATGCCAAACACATCCTGTACGTGAAAAAAGAGTACAACACTGATGCGCGGCATTTCACCGCGTTCCAATTTCCGCAGGCTGGCGACACTGATATGAAGCAGTGCCGCCATCTTTTTTTGTGACAGGCCATGCTGCCGCCGTAGTTGACGCAGCATAGCACAGAATGCCGCAAAGTCTTTTGAGTTTTTTGGGGTTATCATGGGGCACCTCCGCATGTTATTCTTATCTTTAACACAATAATAGCACCAAAATGTGTTAAAGTCAAGAAAACAGTGTATCTTTAACACAAAACAGGAGGTGCTATATGAAAATCTACAATTTTAACGGAAAGAAAAACATTTGCGGCGAGCGTATTCGTCAGGCGCGTATCCGGCAGCGGTTATCGCAGTCACAACTGGCGGCACAAATGCAGGTCGCAGGGGTCGTTATTGAGCGCGATTGTATCAGCCGCATTGAGATCGGCACACGCTTTGTCCCGGATTATGAGTTGCCCGTTTATGCAAAGGTCTTGCATGTGTCTGTAGAATGGTTGTTGGGATTAACAGAGACGGTATAATTGGAAACTGATAGCACGCGAGGAACGACACGCAGGTCGTTCCCTACAAGACTGCAATGGAATTGTGCCAAAAAGCGCGAAAATTTGCGCGTGGTATTGACAAATTTTGACCTATATGGTATGTTGAAGGCAACTTAATAAAAATCGCTGATAGAGGCGCGGTCAACATCAGTAGCACACACGGCGTACAGGCAGTGCGGTGTGCGAAAGGGACGATCGCCGAAGCGCTGCTTCCGGCTGCCTGTCGGGGTATCGGCTGGGCGTATGCAGAAGATGCATGCGACTGTCACAGATGTGGAGCGCTATCACGTGGTGTGCCTATGTCTCGTTCTGTATCCCGACGTAGATCATCGCGGTCGCTCTGTGTTTGTGCGACCGCGATTTTTTGTGTATGGGGAGGAGTAACCATGAAAAGAAACAAGAAACTGTCACGGTTTGTCGTGACGGCGGTGCTGTGCGTGATCGTGTTTGCGATGACCACGCTGGGACTGTCCGCCTCCGGTGATCCAGCGGCGACCGACACCGCCTTTACGGTCGGTGACGAGGCGTACGATCTGACGGACGGCGCATCGGCGATGGATTACACGTCGAACTACGCCGACAACCTGCAGGACGATCCCGCGTTTGAGACGCATCTGTCCACGGCGCTTAGCAAGGTCAAGGAGACCGTGCCGCTGTATGCCAGCGCGTGGTCGCTGCTGCCGCCGATCATTGCCATCGTGTTGGCGCTCATTACCAAAGAGGTGTATTCCTCGCTGCTTATCGGTATCGTGTCGGGCGGTCTGCTGTATGCCAACTTCAGCTTTGAAGGCACCGTCAACCACGTGATCGCCGACGGCTTTATCGGCAGTCTTTCCGATGCCTACAACGTCGGTATCCTGTTCTTCTTGGTGATGCTCGGTTCGATGGTCGCTATGATGAATCGCGCCGGCGGCTCGGCCGCGTTCGGTCGGTGGGCGACCTCGCACATCAAGTCCCGCGTGGGTGCGCAGCTCGCCACCGTTTGCCTCGGTGTGCTGATCTTCGTTGATGACTATTTCAACTGCCTGACCGTTGGCTCGGTGATGCGTCCCGTGACCGACAAGCAGAACATTTCGCGCGCGAAGCTCGCGTACATCATTGATGCGACCGCTGCACCGATCTGCATCATCGCGCCGATCTCATCGTGGGCGGCGGCGGTCGCCGGCTTCACGGAGGGTACGGGTGCGACCAGTGGTATCGCGCTGTTTATCAGCGCCATTCCCTACAACTTCTACGCCCTGCTGACCATTGTGATGCTGATCTTCCTCGCGCTGACCGGTATTGAGTACGGTCCGATGAAGACGCACGAGAAAAACGCCAAGGACGGCGATCTGTTCACGGTGGAGACGCGGGAGGCGGTCGAGGAAATGAACGCCAATCCGCGCGGCCGCGTGTGCGACTTGGTGGTGCCGATCGTGTTCCTCATCGCCGCGTGCGTGGTGGGAATGATCTATTCCGGCGGCTTCTTCACCGCCCACAGCGAGATGTACCGCGATTTCATCGGCGCGTTCTCCAACTGTGACGCGTCGGTGGGTCTGGCGTACGGCTCGTTCTTCTCGGTCATCTTTACCGTTATCTTCTATCTGTGCCGCCGCGTACTGTCATTCCGCGATTGTATGGATCGCGTGCCGGAGGGCTTCCGCCTGATGGTGCCGGCGATCATGATCCTGACCTGCGCCTGGACGCTCAAGGTCATGACCGACAGCCTGGGTGCGACCATCTTCATTTCGCAGTGGATCCGCGGCTCGGCGGGTGCGTTTGCGAACTTCCTGCCGGCGGTCATCTTCCTGATCGCGGTGGGGCTGTCCTTCTCGACCGGTACGTCGTGGGGTACGTTCGGTATCCTGATCCCCATCGTGCTGGGTGTGTTCGGTGCGCAGGACGGTGTCATCACCACCATCGCCATCTCGGCGTGTATGGCGGGTGCGGTGTGCGGAGATCATTGCTCGCCCATTTCGGATACCACCATTATGGCGTCTGCCGGTGCGCAGTGTAACCATATTGCCCACGTTTCCACGCAGTTGCCCTATGCGATCACCGTTGCGGCGGTGTCGTTTGTCGGCTACGTGCTGTGTGGCTTCATCCAAAGTGCGTGGGTGGTGCTGCCCGTCAGCATCGTGCTGCTGTTTGCGGTGCTGTACGGTATTAAGCTGATGCAGAAGAGAAAGGCCGCGTAATGCGGAGAAAGCAGAGACCGCCGCCCGATTCGGGCGGCGGTCTTTTGGTGGGAGGGGTTGTGTGGAGAACCCCTCCGTCACGCATGCGCGTGACACCTCCCCTGATAGGGGAGGCTTGCGGACGGGGCGT
>JAZNKN010000003.1:0-9079 GCA_045578625.1 Acutalibacteraceae bacterium
AGGGCCTCTGTGCCCTCCCGCATAGGGATCGCGCGGTTTGGACGGAACGACACGCAGGTCGTTCCCTACGGAGGAACAATGAGGTCGTGCTAGGAAATCCCCCCGTCATCCGCGCGGCAGGTTGCCGCCCCTACCACCCCAAAACGGTATTGTAGGGGAGGGCCTCTGTGCCCTCCCGCATAGGGATCGCGCGGTTTGGACGGAACGACACGCAGGGCGTTCCCTACGGAGGAACAATGGGGTTGTACGGAATTTGGCGGGCGGGGGTGAAATGGCCATAGGTTCATGCAACTCGCGGTCGCACGCATCATACAGTAACACTATCAACCCGAAAAGGAGAATGCACGGTGAAAGAAAAATGGATACGCTGGGCCAAGGCGGCGGGGATCCGCGCCCTCAAAACGGTGGCGGAGACCGCCATCGCTACCATCGGCACGTCGGCGGTGCTGGCGCAGGTGGATTGGAAACTGGTGATCTCGACATCGCTGTTGTCGGGCTTGCTGTCGCTGCTGTTCTCGGTCAAGGGCCTGCCCGAGATCACAGAATGAGCATCCCTGTCTTATTGTAAAAAACAGGGGTGCATTTATCAAAACGACGTGGTATAATGACAAGGAGCAGAATACGGTGGACTATTTGAGCGATATTTTTACCGCGGCTCTGTGGGGGACAGAACAACCAAAGGAGCCGGAGTGGATCCAATGGCATCATCGGTATTTGAGTGACAATCATTGCGAAGAATGTGTTGTTCTGGATAGCTGTTGGTTTTCCGGAGAGTTGGCACCGCGTTGGCCGCATCACCCGTTTTGTCATTGTGTGCAAGAGCGGATGCCGTATACCCAAGTGTTAGCAAACGCGACAGCGACCGCGGCTTACAGCAAATTTGATCCGTATTTGTTTGATACAAATGGGGATTATGGCCACCAAAAGGATAAATTGTTCGCTGCGTGGGGATATTTTGCTGAGGATGCTGCGTGGCTGCAACAGGAAATCGAACGACAAGGATTGCAGAAATACGTTTCCGGTGAATATACTTTGGGTAGGTTGAACAAAGACGGGCAAAGAATCAGCATTATAATCGAAATAGAACGAAAAGACAAAAGGGGAACGGTAACATTTGTGTCAGGTTGGATGGTTTATCCAAACGGACATATCCAATTGACCACACCGTACGGAGGGAAATAGCATGAAAATGATGGATATCGTTGAAGTTGTCGTTGAGAAAGACGAATATGCTCTGGAGGGCATCCACAAGGGTATGCAAGGCTGGATCTGTTTGGAACCCAGCGTCAACGGGTATGTTCTTGTCAATTTCCCGCAATGCGGTGAAAAAGAAGATATAGCGGAGATATCTATGTGTGAGGCGGATATCCGGCGCATTCCTAAAATGAATGCCAAGATCAACGAAGAGATCAAAGCGCAGTTCGGCGATTGACCGATCACGCTCACCCCAAACAAAAAGCCACCGCTGTCCGTTGTGGACAGCGGTGGCTTTTTGCGTTTCTTTATTCTGCCGCGGTGGTATGTACGTTACTGTAATCGAGGTCGGCGATCGCCTGCGAGTTGATCTCCTCCGCGCTGTGGAAGGTGGGGACGATCTTCTTCATCACCGCCACGAGCTGCTCGGGAGAATCCGTGTCCAACGCGGCGCTCAGCCGTGCGAACTTATCCTGCAGTTCCTCGGGGGTGACCGGCTGCTTCTGCCGCTCGATGAAGATCTTGCGGTTGGTGGTGTCGGTCAGGTTTTCGCTGCGGGTCAGCAGCTCCTCATACAGCTTTTCGCCGGGACGCAGGCCGGTCTCGACGATCTGCATATCCACGTACGGCGTGTAGCCGGACAGACGGATGAGGTTTTCTGCCAGCTCCTGGATGCGCACCGGCGCACCCATATCCAGTACAAAGATCTCGCTGCGTTCGGCCATGGCACCGGCGAGCAGCACCAGCTGCGCCGCCTCGGGGATGGTCATAAAATAGCGGATAATGCGACGGTCAGTGACAGTGACCGGACCGCCGGCGGCGATCTGCCGCTGGAACAGCGGGATGACCGAGCCGTTGGAGCCCAGTACGTTGCCGAAGCGCACCGCCGCGAAGCAGGTCTTGCTGACCGTTGCCATGCTCTGCACGATCATTTCGCACAGCCGCTTGGTCGCGCCCATCACGTTGGTGGGGTTGACCGCCTTGTCGGTCGAGATGAGGATGAAGCGCTCCGCCTCAAACCGATCGGCGGCGGAGGCGACGTTGTAGGTGCCGAACACGTTGTTGCGCACCGCTTCCTCGGGGCAGTTTTCCATCAGCGGCACGTGCTTGTGCGCCGCGGCGTGCAGCACCACCTGCGGACGGTAGCGGTCAAACAGACGGTCGACCTTGTGCGCGTCACGTACCGAGGCGATCTCCACGCACAGATCCAGCTTGTCGCCGTATTTGTATTTCAGCTCCTGCTGAATGTCGTAGGCGTTGTTTTCGTAAATATCCACGACGATCAGCCGACGCGGGGCGTGGCGGGCGATCTGACGGCACAGTTCGGAGCCGATGGAGCCGCCGCCACCCGTGACCATGACCACCTTGTCCTGCAACAAAGCGTGCAGGCGCTCGTCCTCCAGCTGCACCGGATCGCGGCCGAGCAGGTCGTCGATGGAGACCTCGCGTACGTGGCTCATCAGCGAGCCGCCCTCCGCCAGCTCCAGCATATCCGGCAGCAGGCGCACGCGGCATTTCAGTGCCGAGCAAAGCTCAAAGATCTCACGCACACGGGTCTTGCCGACCGAGGGCATCGCGATGAGGATGTCCTTGGCATCATAGCGTGCCACGATGTCCGCCATACGCGAAATAGGGCCTTCGATGTGCAGATTGCGCACCAGACGGCCGATCTTGTGCGGGTCGTCATCCACCAGACACACCGGACGGTACACGCTGGCGGTGTTGCGGGACAGCTCGTCCACCATCATGACACCGGCATCGCCCGCGCCCACGATGATGAGCGGGGTGCGCGACGCGGACAGACTTCCGGCAATGCGATGCTCACGGTAGCGGCGGTAGATCATACGTACCGCCAGAATGCACAGCAGCGGCAGCACCGTGGCGAACATCGCAAAGACCGGGGGAAGCGAGATATCCATAATGACTCGCGTGATGAACAGGTACAGCAGATAGCCGCAGGCACCCGCTGTGATAATGAGCAGATATTCGCGGTTGGACGCGTATTTCCACAGGCTGGAATACACGCGGAACGTAATTAAAAAGAAAAAGATGCTGAAGATGAGCAGGGCGAACTGGATGAGCAGCATACCCTCAGCAGCGGCCTTGCCGCCCCAGAAGAACTGTTCATCACGTTGACCGATGCTTACCAGCAGGCACAGCACCGCCGAGCTGACGGACAGCACCATCAAGTCCACCAGCGCGAGCAGCAGCTCGCGCACCTGTGAAAACCGCCCTACCGCCCAACTCACAAAGGATCGCCGCTTTTTATCACCACTCACAAAAAACACTCCTCATGCCCCAAACGGTGTTGGGGAGTTTTACGGACGAAAAAACCGCTCTGCGGCGGTTCTTTCAAGGATCTTACTTTTCAGATTCGGCTGTAGTGGAATAATTGTAATCGTAGGCCTTGTAGTAGTGATACTTTTCATAGCGGCCGTAGGAGCGAGGGTTTTCGCACATATCCGAGATGACGATACCCAGCATATTGCCGTCCACGTTGCGGACGCTGTCCACCGCGAGCTGCAGTCCGTCGTAGGTAGTCTGCCCCTGGCGGCACACCAGCACCGTGCCGGCGGCCAGCTTGGACAGCACCAACGAATCCGACACCACGCCGAGCGGCGGCGTGTCGATGAAGATGTAGTCGTACTGAATGGACAGACGATCAAGCAGGTCGCTCATCGTGTCCGAGCCGAGCAACTCAGAGGGATTGGGCGGCAGCGAGCCGCTCGGGATGAGGTCCAGCCCGCGGGCGACCTCGTGGCAGATGCACTCCTCCAGCTCCGCCTGGCCGCTGAGGATACGGGACAGACCGTTGGCCTTCTTGACACGGAAGGTCTTGTGCTGGGAGGGCTTGCGCATATCGGCGTCGATCAGCAGCACGCGCGCTCCGGTCTGCGCCCTCGTGATGGCGAGGTTGCAGGAGACGGTGGATTTACCGGCGTTGGGCTCGGCACTGGAGATGATGACGATCTTGTTGTCGCACGGGGCCAGCGTAAACAGCAGGTTGGTGCGGATGGACTTGTAGGCCTCCACGATCTGGAAGGTCGAAGCGATGGGGCGCTGACCGCCCTGCGACTTAAACTTCTTAGGCATGAGTACGACCTCCCTTGCGGTTCTTGGAAACGGCCAGATCAAAGCTGGGGATCTCGCCGAGCACCGGCACCTTGATGCGTTCCTGCAGGTCGTGCTTGTCGTGTACCGTGTTGTCGGTGAAATGACGGATCAGGATGACAGCGACGGTCAGTACAAAACCGAGCAGTGCGCCGATGAGTGCGGTCTTCATCACGTTGGGCTCGGTCTGACTCGCTTGGGATACCTCACGCACGCTGGCAGAGGAGGCATCCAGCTCAGCAAAGGTGCTGGCCGAGGCGTGGGCAAGTGCCTCGCAGGCTTTTTCAGCCAGTTTGGGATCGTCCAGCGTGACCGAAATGTTCAGCCAAGAGGTCTCGTCCATACCGGAGGCGGAGGCAGCCGCGCTGAGCTTACCGGCGGTGATGCGACCGTTCAGTTCCTTGACCGCTGCGTCGAGGACGGGCTTGGTCTTCATGTGGATGGAATAGTTGTTGACCAGCTGCTGCGCCGCCGTCAGGTTGCCGGCGGTGGTGCCGTCGCTTGTGTTGTTGTAGCCCTCCTTGGTGTTACGGATGTACACCTTGGCGGTGGAGGTGTATTGCTCCTCCACAAAGAAGTTGGCATACGCGCCAAACAGCAGCGCCAGAATGAGCGTGCCGGCGATGATCCAACGAACCTTCGACAGTAGCAGAACACATACGGATCTGAGATCGATCTCTTTCATGAGACGAGTCTCCCTTCTTCAGATAATAGAGGGTGTATACATACAGTATCATTATAAAGGCTTGTCCACCGTTCGTCAAGTGGCAATTCTCTACAAAAAGCTGACAGATTTCTACAATTCTGCCACGGTTCGCACAAATCCCGATTTGAGATCGCAGGGAAGGCATATATGGCCCCCTACATAATAACAATGAAATGGTGCGAGAGTTCGGCACGAGCCGAAAACAGCCGCATGGCACTGCGCGGCATTGTATGGCAAGCGAACCGCCGATGCGCCGTTTTTGCCGACTTTCTTGAGCACAAGGCCGCGAACGAACCCTCGATCGGCGTAGTGTTGTGAGAGGATTCCAAAGGGTCACTGACCCTTTGTGTCGTTTCGGAGGGGTTCGGGGGACCCATCGAAAGGGTCCCCCGACGCCTCTTTGCCTCCTTTCTGCGCGTGCAGAAAGGAGGTGCCGCAGCGCACGTACTCGATGCCGTTTGCCATCGTACCGTTGCGGCAAGCGGTGCACAAGCCCTAACACATCCTCAAAACAGCATTGTAGGGGAGGGCCTCTGTGCCCTCCCGCGCAGGGATCGCGCAGGCTTGGGCGAAACGACACGCAGGTCGTTCCCCTACATAATAACAATGAAATGGTGCGAGAGTTCGGCGGGCGGGGGTGTCACTCACCCCCTATTAGGGGAGGCTTATGATGGCTCCCTCGGCGCTCTGGCAAAAAATCGCCCCCGAAACGGCTATACCGCTTCGGGGGTGTTGTTACTTATTCGCTGAGCGCGCGCTCCAGCCAGATACTGCCAATATCCATGGCGTTGTACAGACCGTTTTTCTCGCTCTTTTTAAGCAGGCGGTCCTTCATCCGCACCTCGGGATCGGTCAGCAGCAGCTGAACCTGGATCTTGTCGGCGATTTCCATATCACCGACGGTCTTGGTGGTAAGCACCTGCAGCACGATGACGCACTTTTCGGCCATATCGCCGTAGTACAGCACGTTGCCGCTGCGCACCAACGGCCGACCTTTGTAGGTCAGCAGGGTTTCAGTTGTTTCGGCCATATTGCCACTCCTTAATCGTTAAGATAGGTCCGCACCATCGCACGCAGCAACTCGTCCCGGTCGACCTTGCGCACCAGGCTGCGGGCGTTGTTGTGGGTGGTGATGTAGGTGGGATCCTCGGACAGGATGTAGCCCACGATCTGATTGATCGGGTTATAGCCCTTCTCCTTCAGCGCGTTGTAGACGGTGATGAGCACCTGCTTCATCTGCTGATCCTTGTCGTCGTGGATCGAAAAAGTCATGGTTTTATCCAGCATACGGATACCTCCCATCATTGATACAGTAACAGTATACGCGATTTATCCGAAAAATGCAAGGGGAAATCGAACAAATGTGTGAGTGCGGCTGCACAACAACCATGGCCCCCTCTTGGAGGGGGTTACCCTCGCAGCGTACAGCCCTTTTCGGTCAGGCGCTTCATGATACGGTTCATTGCGGGATCGATCTCGGCATCCGACAGCGTGCCCTCCGCGGAGCGGAAGGTGAGGCTGTACGCCACGCTCTTCTGACCGGCGGCGATCTGCGCGCCCTGATACACGTCGAACAGCGTCACACTCTCCAGCAGCTTACCGCCGGCGGTGCGGATGGTGGCTTCGATCTCGGCGGCGGGCAGCTCCTCGGCGCACAGCAGCGCGAGGTCGCGTTCCACAGCGGGGAAGCGCGGCAGCGGCTGATACCGCAGCACACGACCCTCAGCCGCGGCGTAGATCGGCTGCAGCTTCAGCTCCGCCACGTAGGCGCGCACGCCGATGCCGTAGGCCTCGGCGGTGTCGGGATGTACCTCACCCAGCACACCGACGACCTCGCCGCCGATGCGCACCGCCGCCTGACGGCCGGGATGCAGATACGGCTCGGCGGAGCGCTCAAAGGTCGCCACCGCACCGAACGCGTGCAGCAGCGTCTCCACCGTGCCCTTCAGCGTGAAATAATCCTCGCCGTCGCCGTACAGACCGATGGACAGCGCCGGCACTTCGTCGGGCTGCTCGGTCAGCGGCAGGGCGTGGGGGATAAACCACTTGCCCACCTCAAAGAAGCGGACCGCGGCGTTTTTGCGACTGTAATTGGTGGCCAGCACCGTCAGCATACTGGTGGTCAGCTGCGTACGCATCACGGCGTACTCCTCGCCGAGCGGGTTGAGCAGCGCCACCGCCTGGCGGCGGGCATCCTCCGTAGCCAGCGACAGCGTATCCACTGCCTTGGCACTGATGAAGGAATAGGTCGAGATCTCATACAGACCCTGCGCGGTAAGCGTCGCCTTGAGACGGTCGGCGGCGCGGCGCTCGGGCAGCTTGGTACCGCGCACGATCGTGCCGTTCATGGGTGAGCCGACGATGTGATCGTAGCCGTAGACGCGCACGACCTCCTCCGCGAGATCCGCACGACCCTCAATGTCGTCGCGGCGGGAGGGGACGTGGCAGACGAGCTTGCCGTCCTTAAGCGAAGCGTCCAGCTCCAGACGGTTCAGAATGTCCACCATCGTGTCGGTGGGGACGTCGACACCCAGCAGGGCGTTGATGTCGGCGGGATCGACCGTCAGCTCACGCGGCGCGGGCAGTGCCTCGCAGCGATCGATGACACCGTCGATGATATCGCCGGCGTCCAGCTCGTCGATGAGCTGCAGTGCGCGGTTCATGGCGTATTCCACGCCGTGGATGTCCACGCCCTTTTCGTAGCGGGCGGAGGACTCGGTGCGCATACCCAGCGTGCGGCCTGTGCGGCGCACGTTGTCACGGCGGAACTTGGCGCATTCAAAGAGCAGGTCGGTGGTGTCCGGCTTGATCTCGCTGTTAAGACCGCCCATAATACCCGCGAGGCAGGAGGGGGCTTCCGCGTCCGCAATGACCAGCATGTCGCTGTTCAGGGTGTGCGGCTTGCCGTCCAGCGTGACGATCTCCTCGCCGTCCTTGGCGCGGCGCACGATGATCTGCGCACCGCGGATGTCGCGCAGGTCGAACGCGTGCATCGGCTGACCGGTCTCCAGCATCACAAAGTTGGTGATGTCCACGATGTTGTTGATGGGGCGCATACCCGCACCCTTCAGGCACTCCTGCATCCACGCCGGAGACGGCGCGATGCGCAGATTCTTGACGATGCGGCCCATATAGCGCGGGCAGAGGTCGGTGTCCTCCACCGCGATAGCGATGTGGTCGTTTACGTCGCCGCCCTTGGTGGCATAGACCGGCTGCGGCAGACGCACCGGCACGCCCAGCGCCACCGCCACCTCGCGTGCGATGCCGAGCATGCTCTGGCAGTCGGGGCGGTTGGAGGTGATGCTGAAATCGATGATGACGTCGTTGAGATGCAGGATCTCACGCATATCGGTACCGGGGGCGACGTCCTCCTTCAGAATGAGGATACCGTACACCTCCGCACCGGGATAATCGGCCTCCTTGAGGCACAGCTCCTCGCCGGAGCAGAGCATACCCTCGCTGGGCAGACCGCGCAGCTTGCCGCGCTTGATGACGGTGCCGGTCGGCAGCAGCGATTCGTGCAGTGCGGCGGGAACGAGCGCGCCCTCAAACACGTTGTCCGCGCCGGTGATGATCTGGATGGGCTCAGCCGCACCGACGTCCATCGTGCAGATCTGCAGACGGTCGGCGTCGGGGTGCTTTTCGAGCTTCAGGATGCGGGCGACGACGACGTTCTTCATGGTGGCGGAGAGATCCTCCACACCGTCGACCTCGAAGCCGCTCATGGTCATCTTATCGCACAGCTCCTCGATCGAGACGGAAATATCGACGTAGCGCTTCAGCCAATTCAGTGAAACCTTCATGATCATTTCCCTCCTTCTTTGAACTGTGACAGGAACCGCTGATCGTTTTCGAACAGCAGACGAATATCGCTGATCTTGTAGCGCGTGGTGGTCAGGCGATCCAGACCGATGCCGAACGCAAAGCCGGAGTAGACCTCCGGATCAATGCCGCAGCCGGCGAGCCCACGGGGGTGCACCTTACCCGCACCGAGGATCTCGATCCAGCCGACGCCCTTACACACACGGCAGCCGGTGCCGCCGCAGGCGGAGCAGGAGACGTCGACCT
>JAZNKN010000004.1:0-25288 GCA_045578625.1 Acutalibacteraceae bacterium
CCCTTGCACCCCCACCGCCGCCGTGGTACAATGAATGTATCACACGACCACGGAGGACGATATGAAAAATACAACGCTGTGCTATGTCTATAACGACCGCGGGCAGACACTGCTGCTGCACCGCGTCAAAAAGGAAAACGACCTCAATCACGACAAATGGATCGGCATCGGCGGCAAATTCGAGGAAGCGGAAAGCCCCGAGGAATGCCTGCTCCGCGAGGTAAAGGAGGAAACAGGGCTGACACTCACCTCCTACCGCTACCGCGGCATCGTGACCTTCGTGTCGGCGGTGTGGGAGGCCGAGCTGATGCACCTGTTCACGGCGGACGGTTTTTCCGGCGAGCTGCAAGAATGCGACGAGGGAACGCTCGAATGGGTGGACAACGCCGTTGTCCCCACCCTCCCCACTTGGGAAGGCGACCGCATCTTTCTGGAGCTGCTGGAGCAGGACCTGCCCTTCTTCTCGCTGAAGCTGGAATACGCCGCCGACGAAACACTGCTGCGCGCCACCCTCAACGGCCACCCCCTCCCTCTGCGAACTGCAGAGAACGATCCTGCCCTCCCTGCGTAAGGGAGGGTGGCTTTGCGAGAACAAAACCGGAGGGTTGTCCGCACCCGCACAATCCCATTGCAGCAACCCGCCTCCCCTATCAGGGGAGGGGGACCGCCGTAGGCGGTGGTGGGGGTTTTCGCCCCCTTGCAACATCCCCCACACCATCTCAAACCAGCATCGTAGGGGTAACCATTGGTCGCCCGCCGAAAGTCGCACAAATGGACGAGGAAACCCTCCCCTACTTGAACCTCACAATAATAATCTCCCGCAATTCCGTACTCGGAGGTACTTTTCGCTAGGTGTTAGCATTGCGTTTTGCTGTAGGTGTCAATCATAACTCGTCTTTTCGCATCGCTGCGATCATTCCGTCAAGATCGTCTTTCGACAAATCGTGAGCCGCTCGTGAATTGTCCAATCTTTTGGAGATCGCACGAAAATGTTGCCTATACGTTTCCAACGTCTTGTCTTTAGACCACGCGGCGTAACAAAAAAGCCGAGCAGAGCGTAACGCTCTGCTCGGCTGATCGAGGTTATTGGTTTTCACTCTGCCTGACTTTCATTTTCTGCCAACTGATATAGCCGTATATATCGTTCACCAAAAAGGCGACGAAGCAAACGACAACGGAAATATAGCGGATGTCGTATACGCTTGCCATAATCCATAAAACGATCAACACCACGTCGTTGGCGGCATACGCCAAGGCAAACAACGGACTTCTGCGAAAGGTGAGATACACAGCGACAAAGCTTGTGGTAACGGACAGGGTGCTGGGGATGATGTTCGCTGTATTGAAGTAAGCCAATATGAAATAGAATAAGACGGTAACGGCGACGGTGCCGATCCACATGAAAATGGTTTCCTTTTTGCTGATGGTATTTACCTTGACCTCTGCTTTGTTGTTTTTGTAAGGATTCTTCAGCCACGAAATCAGGGCAAAAACCGCCATCGGCATGGTCATTCCAAGATAGGTGATCATTTCGCCGTAGTAATCAAAGCTATAGGAGATGATGCCATACAGCAAGCTGAACACCACCATCAGCAGTTGCCCGAAAGGATTGCCTTTGGCATTAAAGATCAGCGAGGTAACACCGATCAGGGATGCCAGTAACGTCAAATAGTTTTCGCGATCAAAGATACAAAAAGAGCCCACGATCAACAGGGCAGAAGAACACCATAAGGTGATCTCCAATTTTGAGAAATAGGTTTTCATTGCACGCCTCCAAAAAAATAAGCACCCGTATGCACATCTTCAAAGACCTAACGACGTGCAAACGAATGCTAACGCATTTCACTACCCGGTGGCAGTTTCATCGGTATTCAGTTAAATAAAAAATCACCTAGTATACAGTTGGTGGAGATAAGCGGGATCGAACCGCTGACCTCTTGAATGCCATTCACCGCCTCCTGCGCTCGAAGGCGGCTGCGCCACCTTCGCATTGCGAAGACGCTTCAAATCTACGTTTCTCACACTTCACCCGCTCCAGAGCGCTTGTATTTTTGCCAACTGGAACGCTTGAATCTCTGCTATCTTTATTATATCTTATGAACATCAAAAAAGCAAGATCAAAGGATCTTGCTTTTACTTTTTTATCATCTTCAAAACATCTTTTAATCAAAACGTGTACCAATAAAACGACAGGTCGCCTCTCTGCGGATGCTATAATATAGACACACGAGAGGGAGATACCCACCGTGAATAAAAACTAAGAGGAGAGATTCCAAATGAAAGCCAACCTGATTTCAACAAGAATCTGATTATTATGAGCCGCTCGTTTGCCAAGGAATGTTCAAACCCCAGCAGCAGCGCATACGCCGAACTGCAAAGCGTACGCCGCGACTATCCTGATTTCAAGGTCGAAAGAAAAACGATAAAGAGATGCCCTCATAAGAAAACTTACAAGGGCCTCACCTATGAGTATATGGAGCGCTATATCATCGCTCACGAAGCGCCAGAAGACGTGCAGGAAGTGTTGCACACGCTCAGCGAGATGCGCTTCATCGCCGAGTGCCACTCTCAAGGCTTCAAATATCCTGTGATCAAGAAGTGGTTCCTCGAGAAGTATTCCGAAGTTGCCAACTTTGGCTTGGAAGCTGCCGAGATTGAAGACGAAGAAGATTCTGTTGTCCCCTTTGATAAGGCGTCGTAATGAAAAGTAAAATAACTATAAGAAAGCCAAAAGGAGCAGATGCTTGTTAGCACCGCTCCTTTTCTTTTTAGAAGATAAACTCCCCTCGCTTCGGCTTTTCAATCGGCTGTGGCCGCTTCTTGCCAACCGCTTCAGGAGGAGTAATAACCACTTCTCTAATGGGTATTACAATCTTTTGGCTGTTATCCCCATCCATATTTATCCCCAAATTATCTGTCACCTTCTTTATATTATTTATTTCTCTGATGGGGGCCGTACTGTCATCGACGGCATCCATCATAGGGAAAGCGCAGGCCGTATCGTGGGTTTTCGCTTAGGAGCAAGGATGATGCTTGATATCACAAACGATTACAGAGGACCGTTCAAGTCAATCGAGGAGGATTGAAAATGATCTATGGATATTCGAGATGCTCCACAAATGAGAGCCGGCAGGACATCAATCGCCAAGTGCGCGAACTGAAGGCCGCAGGAGCGGAAGAGATTTTTATGGAGTACGAGCACGGTGATGCTAAAATCAAAAGCCAACAGGCGGCAATGTTTGGCGTGGCGCAAGCAGGAGATACCATTGTCGTGCTTGAGGTTTCGCGTCTGGCCAGAAGCACACAGCAGCTTTGCGAGATTATCGAAACCGTGCGCGAAAAGAAGCTGCAACTCACGATCGTCGGCAGCATAACACTCGATTGCCGCGGCGGCAAAGCCGATCCCATGAGCGAGGCGTTCCTGCAAATGGCAGGTGTTTTCAGCCAGTTGGAATTGGCGATGATACGTGCGCGCGTCAAATCAGGAATGGAGAACGCCAGAGCAAAGGGTAGCCGCATCGGCCGGCCGCAAACAACGAGCGAGGATATCCCTCAAAACTTCTTGCGGCACTATCCTGCGCACAAGAGCGGTCAACTCAATCTCACCGAGCTCGCCCGCTTGTGCAACATCAGCCGCACAACGGTTTACAAATATATTTCACTTTTGGAAACGGCAACCTGATAAAACCTTTTCTGCAGCAATCCACTGTTTACAATACACTGCAAACATGTTAAAATAAGAAAGTAAAAGGAGGGATAATGTTGTTTACTGTTGAAGAAATTAATGACTTCGAAAAAATGATTTCAGAGAAAAACGCCGCTTTTGAATTTGGATTAGAACTTTCCGATATTTTAGAGCTAATATTAAAAGCTTGTAACGATGATTTACGCAACAGATATTTTGCGTTATTGCAAGAAGAAAAAGATAGCCATTCACCTCAAGTGCAGCACGATCTGTCTCTCATTTTGCTCGAAATGGGAAATGTTTTGCATCAGCAGCAGTATCCTAACACTCCAGTTTGTCAATGGTTACGAGAAACATATCGCTCGCCCGCTCTTTTTTGGTCAATTAAAGCTGTTTCGCAGAATTACGCACCCGCCTATCGCACGGAAAGCATGCTTGTCTCAACGGCTTCAAAAGATATTTGCGAAGACCTCGAACTATCACGAGCGTTACTTTTAAAAGGGGCTATGGCTGGAGATCCAGTAGCACAGTGCTCCCTTGCATTTGACTACGCATCTGACAACATGTTCGGTTTTAAGCGTCTTGTAGAATACGATATGGATAAAGCTGATTATTGGTATCAAAAAGCCGCTGATTCAAACGATCCGCGATGTTTTTGGAGCTTAGCTGACCATTACAATTACCGTGCTAAAGACTACAAAAAGGCCGCTTATTATTACAAGAAGATCATCAAAATCGGCAATACAGAAAACAATAAAGACCCCTACACAGAGTTGACCTATTGCTATGCTAAACTTAATGATGTTGAGGCGTGTAAAAAATGTATTTACATCACTTTACAGAACAGAGATGGTCTTGCGTGCTTTGCTATTTATGAAATATTAGATCGATTGAACGCCGATTTTTGGCCTGTAATTGACGATGTCAATCTGGAATTGGCCCTTTTGCAAAGGGCGTGCTTATGTGATGATCAACGGGTTTCTTACAGGGCTAAATACATAGTAAAAACAAGCTATAAAATGAGTAGGCTTGGAAAAATTAAGAGGCTTAAATAACAGCATAGGAGGCTTCGTTATGGGCTTGTTCAGTGGACTTATTGCTCTCAAAAAAGTCAATTCATTACGTTTGGGGAATCCTGTCTATATGTCAAAGGCCGAAATCGTAATGCTAACAGTCAACTTATCTGACGCCTATAAAAACTTGCCAACGGATAAGTATAATACCATTCGAGCGATGTTCGGATTGGCGCAAAGAAATCGAACGAAGATGTACATATCTTGTCTTGATGATTATTACGATATTGTCAAGCAAGTCGTACTGACCTTCAACGACTTTGCTCCATTTGAACTATATTCTGGACTAAGCAAAAGCGAAAGCGCTTTTCTTTTGAAAGAGTTTTCCGAGAAAGATCTTTTTGATGGTGAAATTCCAAGTGGACTTGAGCGCTTTTCTGATGAGGAGATTCTTTTGGAGTTAGAACGCAGAAAAGGATCGGATGGACCACACAGCTCAAACGGGGGTTTCTCCTTTATGAACGAGCAGGACAAACAAGAATATTTTGCACTCCAACAACTAATTGAAACTGCTACCGCAACTCTTGAAGAAGCTCAACAAAACCTGAGTGGAATGACCCCCGAAAAGCTCAAGTTTGCATACGATAACAACTTGGTTTCCAAGGATCAGTACGATGAACTGCTTGAAGAAATCCGACGCCTGTCTTTGATAATTGAAACTATGCCGATCCAAATTGAAAGCAGCAAAGCCAAGCAATCAGAAATACTAAAAAAATATCAAAGGTAACTTTTCCGAGTTTTAGTCAACAATAACACAGAACTTTCAACGGTCTTACATAGGACGCCGTTTTTAAGTTCTGTGTTTTTACGATTGCCACCAATGAAGGAGTATAAGAACGGTGCATTTAACAAGCAAAAATTCCCACGGCAAAAAGCCGAACCAAAAGATGAAGCCGTATGTGGTGTTGCAATATCTTCTTCGCAACACCGACGAGGATCACGTGGAATCCGCCACGCAGATCGTTGGGTATTTGGAAGAATGCGGCATCGCTGCCGAGCGGCGCTCCGTCTATCGTGATATCGAAGAAATCAATCTCGTCGCGCTGATGATGGATGAGGATTGCTCTGTTGAGGAAGCCGTGGAAATGTTAGAAGACGATGAAGATGACGAGCTGAAGCTCGTTGTCTACGACAAAAACAAAAAAGGCTTCTACGTGCGGCAACGGCACTTCGACCTGAATGATATTCGTCTGTTGGCTGAATGTGTGTACTCATCAAAATTCATCGCCGAAGGTCAAGCAAAACGCTTGGTGGATGTGGTGTGCGAATTCGTCAGCGAACACCAAGCAGAAAAAATTCGGCACAATGCCTTTTTGGTGGACCGCATCAAAACGACGAACCGTGGCGTTCTCAACAACATCGCCACGATCAACGATGCTATGAGCCGCCACCTTGACAGATTCCCACACACGCCAGAGAAAATCAGCTTTAAGTATCTGAAGCACACGATCGGCAACACACAACAAGTCGAGCGCCGGCACGGCGAGCGGTACGTTGTCAGCCCCTATCAACTTCTTATCAACGACGGCAATTACTATTTACTCGCTTTTGATGAGCGGGCCCAAAAGATGCGAACCTACCGCGTGGACCGTATGAAAGATGTGTCTTTCGTCGGAGAACCAAGAGATGGCGAGGATGTGTTCCGAGCAATCGATCTGAAGAGCTATACGCAGCGCGTTTTTTCTATGTACGGCGGCACACGTCAGCGCGTAACTATCCGCTTCATCAACCCGCTCTTGGATACGGTTGTCGAGCGGTTCGGCAGCACCGCTCGCTACTTGCAGGTCGATGACACACATTTTGAAGTGACGGTTGAAGTAGAAATCAGCGACCAGTTCTTCGGTTGGCTCTTGGGCTTCGGCAAACGAGCCAAGCTCACCGCACCTGAAAGTGCTGTCGCGGACTTGAATGCCTATTTAGATAAAATCCAAAAGATGTATGAAAATTAATTGAAAGATGTTAAAAGGAGTAAGGAACTTGTATGTTTCTTACTCCTTTGTTGTTTATCTTTTGATTGTTTCTCGCTTCATTCTGCTCATCTGCGCGAGCGGGGATCGCTGTTCGTGATTCTGAACGATATCCGCATTGAATATGTTGCAGTAATGCCGCGTCATATTCAGCGTTGAATGTCCCATTATCTTTTGGAGCGAAAACGCATCGCCGCCGCAATCCACCAAATACTTGCGCGCAAACGTGTGACGAAATGCGTGGATAGACGTGCGGCTCACACCACGCGAGCGGTTGTACTTGGCGATTGCCAGACGCAAGCCGTTTTCGGAAAGAAATTCGCCAAACTCGTTGCAAAACAAATAGTCGGCCCGCTCGCCACCGCGCGTTGACATATACTCCCTAAGAATTGATACCATCGAACTGCACAACGGAATCACTTGAGTTCGTCCACTCTTGGTATGCCGCAGGACAATCTGCCGGCTCGACAAATCCACATCCTGATTCTGAATGTTGCGCACCGTAGCCGCTCGACAACCGCTGTTAAGTAAGAAGTTCACGATCACCCAATTCCGATACTCACAGAAGTTGCAGCCCGCTTGCGGCTTTTTCAATAGTTCCAACAGTTCGGCATCGGTATACGTTTCCTTGACCGCTTCGCTCGCTTTGTAAATAGCGATCGTTTCCGAGGAATACCCTTCTTCGTTACACCACGAGAGAAAGACTTTCAGCGTCCGCGTGTAGCTGTTTATGGACCGCTCGGACAACTCGTCTTTTCGCATCGCTGCGATCATTCCGTCAAGATCGTCTTTCGATAAATCGTGAGCCGCTCGTGAATTGTCCAATCTTTTGGAAATCGCACGAAAATGTTGCTTGTACGTTTCCAACGTCTTGTCTTTGACACCTCTTGATGCGGCGGCCGCCAAGAAAAGAGAGAAGGTTTGCTCGACGGTGATGCGTTGCTGCGTTTTCATTGTGATTCTTGCCATGTTACTGCACCTCTTGAATGCTCAAAATTCACAGAAAAATTCAAGCGGTCCAGTTTTTGGGGAGCACAAAAACAAAAAGACCTTGAAATCCGTAGATTTCAAGGCTTTCTGCACCTAGCGAACCTAGTTTGGTGGAGATAAGCGGGATCGAACCGCTGACCTCTTGAATGCCATTCAAGCGCTCTCCCAGCTGAGCTATACCCCCATATGAGGTATACTAGGTGATTTATTTATGAAATTATAAAGTGGGGTTCAACTTTGAGTGCTTCGCTCTCCCAGCTGAGCTATACCCCCATGTCTGGCGACGTCCCTTACTTTATCATATTTTACGGCGCTTGTCAACCCCCTTTTTCGGTGTAAAAAACTTTTTCAGAAATTTTTGAAAACCCTCTTGACAATTGCCGCAAAATCCGTATAATAAAATTGTAATCATTACAAAGCGCAAACGATTACAAAGGAGGGCGAGCCGATGACGAACCAAGCACTAGCCGACACCCTGCGCCGGCGTGGGATCAGTCCCACGCAGCAGCGTTTAGCGGTGTACAGCTACCTGCTGTCGCATCGCACGCACCCCACGGCGGACACAGTGTACCAAGCGCTCAGCCGGGACTACCCCACCATGTCGCGCACCACGGTGTACAACGCCATGCGCGCACTGTTTCGGGCGGGCCTGCTCCGCATCGTCACCATCGACGCGGAGGAGCAGCACTTTGACGCCGACACGGCGGACCACGGGCATTTTCGCTGCACGCAGTGCGGCGAGCTGTTCGATTTTGATCTCCCCGCGGACACCATGCGACAGTGTGCGCCGTCGGGATTTCAGACCGAGCTGTTCGATGTGTACGCCACCGGGCTCTGCCCTCACTGTCAGCCGATCTCATAAACACACATTGCTAGGAGGAAACAATCATGAAAAAGTTCGTATGTCTGGTCTGCGGTTATGTTCACGAAGGTGACGAAGCCCCTGCCAAGTGCCCCATCTGCAACGCTCCGGCGGAGAAATTCAAGGAAATGCCCGCGGCTCCCGCCGCACCGGCCGGCAAGGCTGCATCGCTGACCGATAAGGTCTGGGCAGACGAGCATCGCGTCGGCATCGCGAAGGGCGTGGACGAGGAAGTCGTCGAGATGCTGCGCGCCAACTTCAACGGCGAATGCTCCGAGGTTGGTATGTATCTGGCGATGGCACGTGTGGCTCACCGTGAGGGCTACCCGGAAATCGGCCTGTACTGGGAAAAGGCCGCCTATGAAGAAGCCGAGCACGCGGCTAAGTTCGCGGAGCTGCTGGGCGAAGTGCTGACCGACAGCACCGAGAAGAACCTCTCGATGCGCGTCGAGGCCGAGCACGGCGCCACCGACGGCAAAATGATCCTCGCCCGCCGCGCGAAGGAGCTGGGCTACGACGCCATCCACGACACCGTTCACGAGATGGCGAAGGATGAGGCCAGACACGGCCGCGCGTTTGAGGGTCTCCTGAAGCGCTACTTCAAATAATCGCACGTGTAAGGGGAGGCTCGCAGGGCCTCCCCTTGTTTTTCAAAACAATACAGGAGGAAAACACGATGAAACAATTAACCGTCATCCTGATTGCCGTGGTGTTGGTACTGGTGCTTTCCGCCTGTACCGAGGGCCGAAACGGCGCGACGACCACCACGGCAACCGTTATTACGACCACAGCAACGGTCACTCCCACCGGTACCGAGATGACTACTTCGACGACCGCGGCGCCCGGCACGACAGACACACCACCCACGGCTGCGATCACCCGCGAACGCGCGCTGGAGCTCGCGCTTGCCGAGGCCGGCGTATCCGCTGCCGAAGCGCACGATATTGAGATCGAGCTGGATCGCGAGCGTGCCACCGTTGTCTGGGAGGTGGACTTTGAGTCCGGCGCTGTGGAATACAGCTACGAGATCGACGCCGCCACCGGCACCGTCCTTCACGTCGAAAAAGACTCCGATTGATCCCCACCGCCCGACCAAGGTCGGGCGGTTTTTGCGTCCTGCTTGCAATCGGGCGCGGTCTGTGCTATTCTATGGATAGCACGCTTACTGTGAGGAGGGCTTTCCTATGAAAAACCTGTTGATCCTGTTACTCGCGCTGACCCTGTCGCTGTCGCTGTGCGCCTGCGGCGAGGATGAAACGACCGACGATACCGCGGCCACCCGATCCTCGGCGGTAACCACCGCATCGGAGACCACGGTTGCCGAAGCGGCGACCACGACCGCGAGCGAGACTTCCACCACCGGTTCGTCCGAAAGCGACGTATCCACCACCGCAAGTACCGCAACTACGGTCACTACCACAGCACCTACTACCACAACAACAGCTGCCAAAACCACTACGATAACCAAAGCAACCACCACGACCACCAAGACAACGACAACAACTGCCGCGGCCGCGCAGCCGATCGATCCGAGCAATCTGGTAACGTATCGGGAATACTGGGGCAACGATTACCGCATCAGCGGCACGATGCTGAGCTTCACCGCCCTGCAGTTTGAGGACGGCTACTGCGTCGTGACCGATCGTCAGTTCACCGCCGATCCCGCAGAGGGCGGCAGCCTCACCCTCACCCACGAGGGCAAGACCTACTACTCCGTAGGCGGCGGCTTCGATCCCACGCTGTATACCGTAAGCGGCAACACCATCGTCGTACGTGATATGAACACCGAGGCGGAGACCGCGGTGCTAGCCTTGTATGAGGGCGGCATCATCAAGATCCTCTCCACCGACGGCAACCACATCGACGCCGGCATCGAATTTGTCCTTTCCCCGCAATAACATCCATCTGTGTGCCATCGCCGAGACCGACGAGCAAAGCACCGCGCCGACCGTCCAACATCACACAACAAGCGGAGCATAACAGCTCCGCTTTTTTCGTATACTGATGGCAGGAGGATGATACGATGAAACGATTACTTGCCCTGTTACTCGTTACCCTGCTCGCCCTGCCGCTGGCCGCCTGCGGCGGCACTGCCGCGGACGATACGGCGCTCGCCATCACCGCGGACGAAGCGTTGGAGATCGCGCTGGAAAAGGCCGGTGTTTCGGCCGGCAGCGTCCGTAATCTGGAAAACCGTCTCGACGACGAGGACGGCACACCGGTCTACGAGATCGATTTTGAAGCCGGCGGCGTGGAATATTCCTACGACGTCAACGCCGAGACCGGCGACATCGTCGATGCCGACCGCGAGCGCGCCGATTAAGCAGCAACGCCCCACACCGCTTGGTGTGGGGCGTTTGTTTATGTCAGATCGTTGCCGATCTCGCAGCTGTACCGCCATTCCACGGTATCCCCCGCGGACAGCACGTATTCACTGCAGCTCACCGACGGCTTTTCGCCGTTGACAAGATACGTCCAGCCGGACAGCTCTCCGAAATCAAACTCGTACAGGTTGCCGATCCCCTGAACGTACCGACCGCTGCCGGAACCGGCGGTCTCCAAATGCAGGCGGTTCGCCTGCGCCGCCGCGACCAGCACGTCGTAGACGGTATCCCCCGCCGCGATCTCCATGGCCGTCTCGGCAAGGAGACAGCCGTCATCAGGAATATGCGCCGCCTGCCCCGCCACCGTATCACAGCGGATCGACAGCGTCACCGCCCCGATCGCGTCCTCCTTGGCGGTCGGTTGCTGATAGTAGCCGTCCGCCGACTGAAACTCGGTGCACAGCACCGCCGCGATCCCCGCGGCCGCCACGAGCAGTATCACCAGAAAATTGCGTCGGTTGCGCCGCCGCAGCAGATACAGCGTCAGGCACACGCCACCGGCTGCCGCCGCGATGCCAAGCGACACCCATAGCTTGTAGCCGCCCGCGGCGATCGTTTTCGGCGTTGACGGCTTGGTAGTGGTCGTCCCCTCGGGAATGGGCGCCGAAGGCGTCGTGACGGTCAGCCCGCCCGACTCCGAAAGCTCGTACAGTCCGCCGCGCCCCTCGCTCATCCGCAGATACGCCACCGCCGCGCAGAACACCTGCACCGTAGCGGTAGGATTACTCGGCGCGCCGAGCGTGTGCGCAAAGGTGCCGTCCTCTAATTGATACCGCCGCACGCCGTCCCACAGCGAATGACCGTTCTTGCTGAAACGGCTGTCGGTATGGGCATCTATACCGAGCGCCGACAATGCCACGATCACCTGCGCCGCACTTTCGGGGTTCGCATCACCGAAGCTTTCGTAATCACCGGTGTCTCCCTGCCGCTCGGACAGCAACGCCACCGCGCGGTCGACCGCCTCCCCCGCGGTGTCGCGGTAGGGTGCAAGCGCCTGCAGCACCATCGCGGTAACGTCCACGTCACCGACACTACCCATCACCGCCCAGCCGCCGTCGGCAAGCTGCCGCTCCAGCAGCAGCGCGACCGCGTCCTGCGCCGTGTACCGCTCGCTTTTACAACCGTTGTGCAGCAGGTGCAGACCGTAGACGTAGCTCATCACGCCCTGCTTGCCCAGCGTCTCATCCACCACGGTATCCAGGTACGGGTCCTCCCCACCAGCGGCGATCAGCGTCAAGGCGTATTTCTGCCGCGTCGTCGCCGAGCCGACGGTGTTCTCCGCCAGATACCGTTGCAAGGCCGTGCGGTACGCGGCAAAATCATACGTTCCCTGCCGACTCAGCGCGATCACGTACCATTCCGCCGCCCCGCCGATATCGTTCGGCAGCGCCGTGTCGATCCATTGCTGCACCGTATCCGTTCCGCTTTGTGCCTGCAGAATACCGTCAAGCACCGCTTCGGTCTCCTCGGCCGCCGCGGCCTGTACGCCGACCGTGCCGGACACAAGCAGCCACAGCGACAGCAGAACGGCAAGCAGCCGTGCCTTAGTTTTCATACGCCGTTTTGCGGATCAGCAAGAGTGCCGCACCAGCCAGCGTCAGCAGCACTGCCGCCGCGCCCATCGTCGTCGCGGTCTCACCCGTTGCGGGGGGCTCGTCCTTTTCGATTGCCGTCACGGTCGCCGTGCAGACCGGCGGCACCATCGTCATCGTCTCGGAGGTCGCGCCGATCACGTATGTGCCCGCCGCATCGATCACGACGGTCGCCTTACCCTCGGCGTCGGTGACCACCGCAGTCGCCTCGCCGTTCAGCGTGATGACAGCGCCCCCCACCGGTAGCGTCACCGGAGCCCAGTTGGCATCGTAGGCGGCCGCCGATAGCGTCAGCGTGATGGCGTTGCCCGCCTCGACCGTCACGGTATCCGTGTCGAAATAGCAATACGTATCGGAATAGTTGGTGGTATCGGCATACACGAACGCATACACCGTGTCACCGTTTTCCACGGTATCGGCCAAGCTCATACAGGAGGTGTCGTTCTTGTAGTAGCCGAAATTGCCGCTCTCATCGCCCCACAGCTTGCCGAGCGACAGCCCGTACGTGCCGAGAAAGGCGTTGTAGCCCGCGGCCGCACCACCCTCGTAGGCGGCCTCGTGCGCGGCGTACAGCGCATCACTGACGGTGAGCGCGCCGTCGTTGTCCGCATCCGTCACCGTAACGGTCTCCTGTGTAACGGCGAGCGCCCCCTGCTTAGCGATGGTCACCGTGACCTGCGGTGCCCCCTCCTCAGCACACACCGGCGGTGCGGCACAGCCGAGCAGCGCAAGCACCAACAACAAACAAACAATCTTTTTCATAACGAACTGCCTCTTTCTCCATTATTTTATACGGCAAATAAGCCGTACTTCACCTTGATACGCTGTAGCTTATCCCCAAACGGACGGATGAGCAGCAGCAAAAATACGACGTTGGACACCGCGTACTCCACCGTCACCGGCAACGCGGCGAGCGCCCCCGCCGCATACCGCGACAGTGAAAACGTGCCGTCGGCCCACAGCGTTGCCCAGACGTCCATCGTCAATGAATACACCACTCCCGCGAGTGCGCCGAACACCGACAGCAGCACACGACTGCGCTGCAGCGGCCGCGCGGCGATACCGGCGACAAAGCCGATCAGCCCCCACGCGAACATCTGAAACGGCGTCCACGGGCCCTGCCCGAAATAGAAATTGGACACCACCGCGGACAGTGAGCCGACCACGAAGCCGGCCTCTCTGCCGAGCCACACCGCCACGATGACGGTGATCGCCGTCACCGGCTTGAACCCCGGCAGCCACGCAAAGATGAAGCGCCCTGCGACCGACAGCGCGATCATCACCGCCAGCACCGTCAGCTCCTTGGACGAGCTTTCCTTGCGTTCAAACGCATAAAACAGCGGCAGGCAGGACAGCACCGCCACGCACAGCGACACCCACGCGTAGTACCGCTCGCGGAACAACATCGCCCCGCCGACCACCACCGTCGGCACCGCGATCAGCAGCAACGCTGCGGTCAGCACACGCTTACGCATCGGCGCTCACCGCCTTTTTGCCGTTTTGGCGGCACAACGCCGCCACCTGCTCGCACCGCACCGCGCCGCGGTAATGCCCGCGTGACATCCGCGCGGCGGCGGTGGTGTAAAAACTGTTATCTGCAAAGAAGCGGCACGGCGTATCCACCGCGGTGATCTCACCGTCAAACACCATCCCGACACGGTCGGCGACCGCGGCGGCAAACTCCACGTCGTGGGTCACGGTGACGACCGTCATCCCCTGCACCTGCAAGCGGCGCAGAATGTCGCCAAGCGCCTGCTTGGCGGCCGCGTCGATGCCCTTGGTCGGCTCGTCCAGCAGCAGCACCCGCGGCTGAAGCAGCAGCACCTTGGCGAGCGCAGCCTTTTGCTGCTCGCCGCCACTGAGGTCGTAGGGATGCGTATCCAACAAATGAACCAGTCCCAGTTCCTCCGCCAGTTCACCGATACGCCTTTCGGACTCCGCCGCATCGTACGCCATCGCCGCGCAGGTCTCTTGCAGGTCCGCACGCACCGTTTTTTCCAAAAACACCGTCTGCGGGTTCTGCGGCAGCAGCGCCACCCCGCGTCGGTACAATTCATTGTTAGTATAAGCACCGATCGCCTTGCCGAACAACCGCACCGTACCGCGGTAGGCGCGGTTCAGCCCCGCGATCACGCCGAGTGTGGTGGTCTTGCCGGTGCCGTTGCCGCCGAGCAAACAGAAATGCTCGCCGCGGTACACCGTCAGTGATAGCCCGCGCAGCACGTCCGCGGCGCGGCGCTCAAAGCGGAAAAACACCTCGCGCAGCTCCACCGCCGCTTCGTCGCTGTGCGTATACGGCTCCTCCGGCAGCGCGGGGATGCGGTTGTCGTAGGTCGCGGTGAGATATGCCCGCCCCTCGCGCACCGTCAGCGGACTGTCGCCGCTGTTTTCGAGCAGCGCAAACACCCGCATCGCACTCGGCAGCGCGCCCCACAGCGGATGCGCACGATCACCGCACACCTGCGCCGCCACCGTCTGCGGTCGGTCATACAACGCCACCCGACCGTCCTCGAGCAGCAGCACCCGATCGGCGAGGGGGAACACCTCCTCCAGACGATGCTCAATGAGGATCACCGTCAGCCCCAGCTCGCGGTTGAGGCGGTGAAGCATCCCGATAAAAGTGGACGCCGCAATGGGATCCAGCTGCGCGGTCGGTTCGTCGAGCAGCAGCACCTTCGGGCCGCACGCCATCACCGCCCCGAGGTTGAGCAACTGCTTTTGCCCGCCGGACAACTCCGCCGTTTTGCGGTGAAACCACGATTCGATGCCGAAATAGCTCGCCATCTCCGCCACACGGCGGCGGATATCGGCGTTGTCCAGACCCAGACTTTCCGGCCCGAACGCCAACTCGTGCCACACCGTATCGGTGACGATCTGGCTTTCGGGGTCTTGCAGAATAAACCCGATCTCCGATGCCGCGGTGCGCTCGTCCACCTGCGCGATCGGCACGCCGCCGTAGCGGATCGCACCCTCCTGCTTGCCGTAGGGAGAAAGCGCCGGCTTGAGCAAGCGAAGCAGGGTGGATTTGCCACAGCCGGACGCACCGCACAGCACAACAAACTCACCTGCATCGACCGTCAGATCGACCTGCGCCAGCGCGGGCGACGCGGCTTCCGGATAGGAGAAGCTCACACCTTCGAGACGCAATATTTCCATGTCAGCCCCTCCTTCATCTCCAATATACACGGCAGCAGGCACAGCACCGCAAACGCAGTAACCGCCGCCACCGTCCACGGTGTCACCGACGCGTACGTGACCGTCGGATAATACACAAACTCCAGATGACCGCCGACCAGCGCCGCGACCACCGCGGTATCCGCCGCCGCGATAACGGCCGTCAGCCACGCATCCCGCGCGCGGTAGGTGTACGGCGCGTAGCAGCGCCGCCCGGGCAGTCCGTAGCCCCGCGCCTTCATCGACGCGCCGGTGTCCACCGCGTTTTCGAGACTCCAGGTGACCAGTGCGGAATAGACGCGCACCGTCCCCCGCAGCTTGTCCGTCCACGTATCGGACGCGTACAGCCCCATCGCGGTCTGCGCGGTGCGGATGCGCGCTGCCTGCTCGCGCAGCAGCGGCAGAAACCGCAGCGCCGACGAAAGCAGCAGCGCGAGCTTGGGCGACAACCGCCCGAACAAAAACAGCAGCTTGTCCCCGGTGAGGACGCGGTTAAGATACGCAAACCAACGGATGACCGCCGTCACCGCCATCGCGAGCTGCACACCGTACAGCACCGCCTCCAGCGTGATCGGATTGCCGTTTAGAAAAAACAGCACCGTCGCGCCGTGGTGAGAGAACAGCGGATTGGTCAGCGCCACCACCGCGAACAACAGCGCCGACAGACCGAGCGACTGCCCGAACCGCCGCGGTACGCCGGCGGTCAAAAAGCACAGCAGACCGCCGACCATAGCGACGCCGAGCAGCAGCGGATGCGCAGCAAACATCGTGATGAGCAGCACCGACACGAAGTACAGCGCCAGCGTCACCGGATGCAGTGAAGCAAACGAATTCATAGTCCCTCCGGGCATAAAAAATACTCTTTTAACCGTCAGGCTAAAAGAGTACAACAGACAGATCACGTGTCGGGATGCAAAGCACAAGCCGACACCGGTGATGTATCGGTTGCACCCTTCACGCCCAAGCAGTGGATAACCTAAAAAGACGCGGCAGGTCTCCTGACTTATGACGCGGCGGCGATAGCCACCCGAGGACCGGCCTTCTCAAAGCGCCGGCGCTGCCGGACACCTCAATGACACACGTGGGTCCTCTTCTGTCACATACAGTAATGGCGGTTGCTCCGGATTCACACCGGATTCCCTCTTGCCCCGAAGCGCGAGCGCCCCGGACCGTATCTTCCACATACACAGTATTCAACTGCCCTCATTGTATCACGCTCCTCACGGTTTTGCAATAGACAAACCCCATTTTTATACCGTCGGAGCCATACCTGCCTCCCCTTTAGGGGAGGGGGACCGCCGTAGGCGGTGGTGGGGTTCTACACCCACCAAAAACCGCACCGTCCTCACGAACGGTGCGGTCATTTGCTTTATTCCTCGTCGGCCTCGTCGGTAGCGACGATATCGCTCGTCCGCAGCCAATCGCTGTCGGGGCGGCAGATGAGGCGCGCGTCAATGTACGCGGCCTGCAGGCTGAGGATAGTCTGTCCCTGATAGCTGCCGGAGCGCGTGCGCTCCACCACCAGTGCCACGTCGGTACGGTCGTCCTGTACCAACGCCAACGGCAGCATCAGGCTCATGGCGTTCCCCTGCGGATAGAAGCAGGGCAGTGCGGTCTTGAAGTTCCAGCGCACCCGCTTGACCGCCAGATCGATGGCGTCCTCCACGCGGTTGTGCAAACGGTTGTACAAGCGGCGAGAGCCTTCCACCACGTCGCGCAGCTTCTCGTACAGTGCCGTGCGCGCCGTGGCATCCGCCGAAGCGATCTCCTCCACCAGCACCTGCGCCTCGCTGTCGCCGCGCGTCTCCTCACGCAGGAAATCCAGCGGCAGACGGTCGATATTATCCACAATGATGTGGTGGTAATCGGAATAGATCTCGCGGTCAAGATCGAACAGCAGATCCTCCTTAACGGAGAAGTACGAGGCCGGCTGCGGCAGCGGATCGAATGCATCGACCAGCTGCTTACCGAGGCCGCGCTCACCCGCGATGCAGAAGCCCTTGAAATACCATTTTTGGTGACCGGGCGTGGTGTTTAAGGTAAAGCAGGCGAAGATATCCTCGTAATGGCGGTCCACCAGACCGGTGTTGAACGCGGCCAGTGTGCCGTCCTCGCTGATGCAGATCTTGTCCTCCAGCTGCAGGTGGTAGAAGGTGAACTTGATATACTGCCGCAGGATGGTGTAGTCGTCGGCGGACGCGCCCTTGAAGCTCCAGGTCTCCTCCAGCGCCTTGCCGGCCAGCGATTTCAGAAAATCGTTCCACATACCGAGGTAGGCGAACTGCGTCAGCGCATCGCCCGGCTTGGAGGCGTTGCCACCGTCCGAAACGCCGCCCCAGTTGAGATACCAATCGGTGTCCTCGCGATCGGAGACCTTGATGCTCACCGAGATCTGCTTACCGCGAACGCTTTTCAGCTCGGTCTTAAAGAGGAACGTCTCATCGACGTTAAACAGTGTATCCGGCTTTTCGGCAGCCTCATACGCAGCGTACAGCGCTTCGGTCACCGAGGCGGGCGGCATCGTTTCCGTGCCGGTCATCTGCAGGTTGATCTTGCTCAGCGTCTTGGCCGACAGCGCCACGCCGTCCAGCGTTGCAGGCAGCTTGATCGCCGCTTTTTTCTGGGTGTCGCGGGGTGCTTCCTGCTCCCAATCGCTCACGCGATGCAGCATCACACGGTCGTTCGGCACGCCGTTGGTCGTTTGCGTGGTGTCCACCACCAAGAACCGACTCAGCGTTTCCAGCATCGCCTTCATCTTGGCAAAGCCGAAGCGCTCCTTGGTGTAGCCGCAGCGGTGCAGCTCCAGATTGACCGACGCCATCGGCAGCCACTCGTTGAGCGGGAATTTGCGGATCAGCATACCGTAGATCTCTTTCTCCACGGCGATGGTCAGCTCGTCGTCCTCGCTCTCGGACACGATCGGCGCGAACTGCATATTGTACGGATACACCGACTCGGTGCTCTTGTTGGCCTTCAGCGTGATCTTGGCGCTCTCGGTATCGAAGCTCAGCGCCGTACCGTCCTCGCGGATCATGCCGTGAACGTACGCGATGGCAAAGGTGTCCGCCAGCGTCTCAAACGCCTTTTCGGGCGTCTCCTCCAGCTCCCGCGCCAACGCCAGCAGCGGTGCGCCGTGGGGATCGATCAGCTCGGACAGCACCCCGCTGAAGGGATACAGCGCCTTGGAGACGCGATCCTCCTCGCGCACACGCACGTAATACACCAGACCGTCGATGCGGCTCTCCAAAAACGGCAGCTTCGGCAAAAACGCCTTGACCTTGGTGCAGCCGAATTGCTCCCAATGGTAGCCGTTGGCTTTCATCAACTGTGCGGCAGAGGACAGTGGCACCCACTCGCCCGGGCGGCTGTTTGCCTCCAGCAGGGAGCGGATACCGTCCAGGATCTCGTTGGTCAGCTCCTTGACCGGTGCAGTCGCATTCGGCAGCGGCAACACGCGCAGGGTATAGGGATACGTGCTTTCCTCGCCGCTGTTCTGGATCAGCTGAACGATGGCCATCTCGGACGCAAAGGACAGATCGTCGCCCACGCGGGTCAGCGTACCGCTCCGGTACGCAGTACGGAATTCACGGCAGAACTGCTCTGCCACCATGCTCATCGGCACGCTCAGCCGCGCCGCCGTGGACGTCACTCCCACACCGGTCAGATCGGCCAGCTCGGTCAGATCGTCCGAGAAAGAATACAGCGCACCGACCTCCTCCGTCTCGACCGTTTCCACCGCGACCTCTTCCGCCACAGGCTCCGTCACCGGCTCTGCTACCAACTCCACCTGCGGCTCACTGGCAATGGGCGCACCGCAGGAAAAACAGAACCGCGCGGTGTTGCTTACCTCATTGCCGCAATTTGCACAAAACATACGAATAACCTCCCGTAATATGATAGGGCGGCCTTGCCGCCGACATAGATAAGGGGGCATACACTATGCCCCCGGTTTTACCATCTTATCAATTTTTTACAGGGTAGCCCGCCGCGGCCACCGCCGAACGCGCCAGAATATCCGTGGCATCCACCGCGTCGGGCGCAGCAATGCCGTACCGCGCCACCGCGACCGGCAGCTCGGTGCAGCCCAACACAATGCGCTCGGCACCCGCCTCGCGCAGCCGCCGCAGCGTCTGCTCTACCGCCGCCGTGTCAAAGGTCGGGGCGTTGGCCTTGATGCCGTCGTAGATCAGCCGCATCACCGCCGCCTGATCCTCGCTATCGGGACAGACCGCCTCGATCCCGCAGGCGGCAAGCTCCTTTTGATACACGCCGGAGCGCAGCGTGCCGTCGGTCGCCAGCACACCTACGCGCTTAACGCCGCTGTCGCGCAGTGCTTCGGCGGCGGTGCGGATCATATGCACCACCGGCACCGGCGAGGCAGCCGCGATCTCATCATAATAGTAATGGGAGGTGTTGCAGGGCAGCAGCAAGAACGCCGCGCCCATGGCGGCCAGCTTCTGTGCCGATTCCACAATGCACGGCACCGGCGACTCGCCGCCCTCCAGAATGGCGCGGGTGCGGTCGGGAATGCCGGTGTGGCAATCGATATACACGCGGATATGCTCCGCGTCACACGACGCATCGGTATGCCGAATGATCTTGCCGAACAGGTCCAACGTGGCCTCCGGCCCCATACCGCCGATAATGCCCACCGCTTTTTTCGACACCGCCCTACACCTCCGTTTCGGTTTATGCGTTCAGAAACACCGCGGTTTCTGTTCACTACCTTTTTACTATATCATTTTCGGCTCATATTTTCAAGTTGTAATGCAAAAATAGTGTCGCGGCAAAAAAACAATCATCGGCAAATGCTTCCTGCACCGGTAAAACTTTTTCTAAAAAAGTGACAAATTTCGAGTCTTGGGTCTTGCAAAGTGACCCCGCATCCCCTATACTTATATCGTGTGACTTTATTTATTATATTAATTAAGAGAGGAGGACATACCGCACTATGGTTTTCAGCAGTCTGGAATTTTTGTTTGCGTTTGTCCCCCTCTTTTTCATCCTATACTTTCTGTTGCCGCAGCGGTTTCGCAACGCGTGCCTGCTGCTCGGCAGCCTGATCTTTTACGCCTACGGCACGCTGGATCAGCCGCTGTACATCCTGCTGTTTCTGGCGTCGGCACTGGTCAACTGGTTCGTCGGTCTGCGCATCGCCCGCGGGCGGCATCCGCGTCTGTGGTTGGTGCTCGGCCTGCTGTACGACTTCGGCTGGCTGTTCGTGTTCAAATACGCGAACTTCCTGTTCTCCTCGGTGCAGGCGGCACTGGATGCACTCATCCCCACCTCCGGCATCACCCTGCCGGGCGTGGATCTGGTCCTCCCCATCGGCATCAGCTTCTACACCTTCCAGATCGCGTCCTACATCATCGACGTGTACCGCCGCACCACCGCGGCAGAGCGCTCGGCACTGAAGCTTGCCACCTATCTGTATATGTTCCCGCAGCTCATCGCCGGCCCCATCGTGACCTACTCCTCCATCCGCGACCAGATGGACAAGCCCAACATCTCGTTGGCTCGCGTGGACGAGGGCCTCAAGGATTTCACCTACGGTCTGGGTCTCAAGGTGCTGCTGGCCAACCGCATCGGCGGTCTGTGGACGGATGTGGGCGACTTCGGGTTTGACTGCATCTCCACTCCGCTGGCGTGGCTCGGTATCATTGCGTTCAGTATGCAGCTCTATTTCGATTTTTACGGCTATTCGCTCATGGCGGTGGGTCTCGGCAAGATGCTGGGCTTCGACTTCCCGCAAAACTTCCGCCACCCCTACACCGCCAGGAGCATGACGGAATTCTGGCGGCGTTGGCACATCACGCTCAGCTCTTGGTTCCGCGATTACGTGTATATCCCGCTCGGCGGCAACCGGGGCGGCACGCTTGCCACCATTGGAAATATGCTCGTCGTGTGGGCGTTCACGGGTCTGTGGCACGGTGCCAGTTGGAACTTCGTGCTGTGGGGACTGGCACTGTTCGTGCTGCTGATCATTGAAAAGCTGTTCCTCAAGCGGGTACTGGACCGCGTCCCGCTGCTCGGCCACACGTATATGTTCTTTGCCGTCACGCTGACGTGGCTGATCTTCGCCGTCACCGACTTCTCACAGATGGCGGTCTACTTCGAGCGTCTGTTCCCCTTCCTCCCCGGCGAACCCTTTATGCTGGTGGAAGGTGACTATATCACCCTTGGCAAGCAATACGGCGGCCTGCTGCTTATCGGCCTGCTGTTCTGCACCAAGCTGCCGGAACGTCTGTATGAACGTTTCAAGCGCAGCTTCGTCGTCAGCCTGATCCTGCTGGCGGTGTTCTGGGGCTCGGCGTACTATCTGTACCTCGGCCTGGACGACCCGTTCTTGTACTTCAGATTTTAAGGAGGATGCCTTGTGAAAAAAGCATTGCGTTGCTCGTTGGCCCTGTTGTTGGTCTTGTCCTGTCTCTTTGCGGTGTGCGGTTGCGGAAGATCCGAGCCTGCGCCGGATATTACCGTGAGCGTCATCACCCGTCCGTCGGCTGACGGCACCACCGGCACGACTGCCACAACGACCGCCACGGTCACCACCGTGACCACCACGACCGAGCCTGCCACGACGGCGACCACCGCCTCCACGGCAACCACGGTCACCACCAAGACCACCGCCACGACCACTACCAAGACTACTGCCGGCAAAGCGGACGCCGCTTTCCCGGATACGCTGTTTATCGGCGACTCGCGCACCTACGGCTTCGTCTGCTACAACATCGACGTGCCGGGTGCCACCTTCTTCTGCGCCGAGAGCCTCAACGTCTACACCGTGATGAAGAACGCGGTGGACGTTCCCGGCTACGGCAAGCTCACGTTGGAGCAGCTGCTGAACAAAAAGCAGTTCAAGCAGGTGTATATGATGTTCGGCCTCAACGAGATCGGCTCGGACATCGCCACCACCGCGGGCAAGTATCAGCAGGTCATCGATCTGGTTGCCGAAACGCAGACCAACGCCAAGTTCATCATCCAGTCCTCGATGCACGTGACCAAGGCGGTCAGCGACAAGAACTTAAACAGCGGCAAGGTGTTCAACAACGAGCGCATCGACCGCCTCAACGCCAAACTGGTCGAGCTGGCGGATAACCAGACCGTGTTTTACGTTGACCTCAACGCCGGTATGGACGATGCGAGCGGCGGCCTCAGCACGAGCTACGCCGCCGGTGACGGTATGCACGTCAAGGTAGGCGCTTACGCCGTCTGGCGCGACTACCTGTACGCCAACCGCATCGCGTAACGCGGAGGAATTGCCGTGAAAAAGATCCTTCGCTATTCGTTCACCGTGCTGATCGTTCTCTCCTGCCTCATCGTCGTGCCCTTCACCTTTGTGCGGGACACGCTGGAGAGTCAGAAGGAGACCGCCGCCTCCACCACGCTGCAGTTCGTCCCCACCACACGGCCGCGCCCGACGACTACGACGACCGTGCCGGTGACCGAGGTACTGGGCAGCAACGACGCCAACAACACGGTCTCGACCACCACGACTACTGCTCCCACAGCGCCCACCCTCTCCCAAACACCGGAGGAGGCGTTTGCCGACACGCTGTTTATCGGTGACTCGCGCACCTACGGCTTTGTCAGCTACAACATCGACGTCCCCGGTGCGACCTTCTTCTGCGCCGAGGGCATGAGTTCCTATAACGTGCTGAAAAACGCGGTAGACGTTCCCGGCATGGGCAAGCTGACTCTGGCGGAGCTGCTCGGCAAAAAGCAGTTCAAGCAGGTGTATATGATGTTCGGTCTCAACGAGATCGGCTACGACATCGGCACCACCGCCGTCAAATATCAGCAGATCATCGGTAAGATCGCCGAACTGCAACCGAACGCTGCGGTCATCGTGCAGTCCACGCTGCACGTCACCAAATCGGTCAATGACAAGAATACCGACAGCGGCAAGGTGTTCAACAACGCCCGCATCAACAAGCTGAACGCCTTACTGGCACAGCTTGTGGATGAGCCGTTCGTCTACTACGTGGACGTCAACGAAGCGTTTGACGACGCGACCGGCTCGATGGCCGCCGGCTACGCTGCCGGCGACGGTATGCACATCAACGTGCGCTCCTACACCGTCTGGCGCGACTTCTTGTTTGAAAAACGCGTTATGTAAGCCTAACAACGCTTCACTCCTCCTTTACCCGCGGCATACGCTGTGGTAAAGGAGGTTTTTTCTTATGATAACGATCCCCCACCGCGTCCCCGACGCGGCGGCGGTGCTGCAGGGCGGTGCGGCCTATCCGTCCATTCACGGTCTGGTGCGCTTTTACCAGACCCGCCGCGGTGTGCTGGTGGTCGCCGAGGTGCGCGGCCTGCCTGCACCCGACGAGCCCTGTCAACGTCCGGTGTTCGGCTTCCATATCCACAGCGGCGAACGCTGTACCGGCACGGCTGACGATCCCTTTGCCGATGCCGCGACCCACTACGATCCCAACGGCTGTCCCCATCCGCATCACGCCGGCGACCTGCCGCCGCTGTTCGGCAATGCCGGCACGGCGTTTTTATCGGTGCTGACCGACCGCTTCACCGTTCGCGATATTCTCGGGCGTACCGTCATCATTCACTCGCAGCCCGACGATTTCGTGACCCAACCCGCCGGCAATGCCGGTGTCAAGATCGCCTGCGGCGTCATTTTGCCGACCCGCCGCTGACTTTTTGAGGAATCCATTGCAAATGCGCTCTGCATAGGGTATAATAGCCTCGAAAAAGCACGGGGAGGCCTTTGTGGATGCTTAAAGATATTTTGAAGGAACGCGACCTACTTCCGGTCGTGACAATGAACGACGGCACGGTCGGCTACCACCTCCGCGCCGACAGCCACTGCTTCGCCTGCAAGGACTGGCGCGCCTACCTCCGCTTCCTCAACTCCAAGAAATAAGCAAAACGCCTCGCTCCCGCGAGGCGTTTTTTTATTCCTATTCGTACAACCCCCTTGCCCTGGATGCCTCCCGCGCCGCAGGCAAAAGCCGGAGGGAGTTCTGCACCCCGCAAAAAACCGCCGCCCGAATCGGGCGGCGGTTTCACATCAACGTTTGGGGTGGGATAATCCTTGCGGCAGGCCCAAAATGTAATCGGCCGAAACCTTATACAACTCGCACAACGCAATCAAGTGATCGATCGGTAACTTGCGCTTTCCCGTTTCATATAAACTGTATTGCTGCTTAGTAATTTTCAAAAAGCGCGCGACCGTCTCCTGCTTATAATCGTTATCCTCTCGCAGTTCTCTCATACGCTTATTGTATGTCATTTCGATCACTCCTCGGTAAAATTTTACCATGTCATTCAAACAAATGCTTGACAGTCATCCGAATGAATGATATTATAATCAAAAGTCATTCATACAGATGTTTCGGAGGAGAGTACATGATAACCACAAAAAACTCAAACGATTTTGCAGCATTCTGCGCTTTACTGCGTCAACTACGGCAGCAGCATAGCCTGTCACAAAAAAAGATGGCGGCACTGCTTCATATCAGTGTCGCCAGCCTGCGGAAATTGGAACGCGGTGAAATGCCGCGCATCAGTGTTGTACTCTTTTTTCACGTACAGGATGTG
>JAZNKN010000005.1:0-13484 GCA_045578625.1 Acutalibacteraceae bacterium
GGATTTTTCCCAATGACAGTTTTGCGCGGCAACACCGATCTCGCTGCCCTTGACCGCTTCCAGCGCGGCAGGCAGATCCCCAAACGGAACGCCGACCATAACGTCACACGTTGCATCTGCCCCCAACGGCTTGATCGCTTCGATCAGCTCGGTGGCTTCCGCCGGGGTCTTGTTCATTTTCCAGTTACCCGCAATAACATACTTACCCATTCTTTTTCTCTCCTTATTTGTCGCTCATAGCCACGATACCCGGAAGCTCCTTGCCCTCCAGGAACTCCAGCGACGCACCGCCGCCGGTGGAAATGTGGCTCATTTTGTCGCCGTAGCCCAGCGTGTTGACAGCCGCCGCGGAATCGCCACCGCCGATGATGGTGGTAGCATCCGTTTCTGCCAGCGCCTTGGCGACGGCGATGGTGCCTTCGGCGAGGGTCGGGTTCTCAAACACGCCCATCGGGCCGTTCCACACGACCGTCTTGGCAGATTTCACTTCTGCAGCGAACAACTCCGCCGTCTTGGGACCGATATCCAGACCCATACGGTCGGCCGGAATGGCATCCGCAGCGACTACCTGGACGTCCACCGGACCGTCGATGGGGTTCGGGAACTCGGCAGCCGTCTTACAGTCGACCGGCAGTAGCAGCTTGACGCCCTTCGCCTCAGCGCGGGCGAGCATCTCGCGGCAGTAGTCGATCTTCTCGCTGTCGAGCAGCGAGGTGCCGACGCCGTAACCCTTGGCAGCCAGGAAGGTGTACGCCATACCGCCGCCGATGATGAGGGTATCCGCCTTGTTCAGCAGGTTTTCAATAACGTTCAGCTTGTCGGCAACCTTGGCACCGCCCAGAATGGTGACGAACGGACGAACCGGATTCTCCACGGCGTTGCCGAGGAATTCGATCTCCTTCGCCATCAGATAGCCGTTAGCGGACTCTTCCACGTAGGAAGCCACGCCGACGGTGGAGCAGTGCGCGCGGTGAGCGGCACCGAACGCGTCATTAACAAACAGATCAGCCAGCGAAGCCAGATCGCGGGACAGCGCCTCGCCGTTCTTGGTCTCCTCAGCGCGATAACGGGTGTTCTGCAGCAGAACCACGTCGCCGTCCTTCATAGCGGCAACGGCCTTCTTGGCGTTCTCGCCGACGACCTCGTCGTCCGCAGCGAACACGACCGGACGGCCGAGCTTCTCTTCCAGACGGACAGCCACGGGAGCCAGCGACAGCTCCGGCTTGGGCTCACCCTTCGGTTTGCCGAGGTGAGAGCAGAGGATGACCTTCGCGCCCTGGTCGAGAAGATACTGGATGGTGGGCAGAGCCGCGACGATGCGGTTCTCGTCCGTGATGACGCCGTTCTTCAGCGGCACGTTGAAATCACAGCGGACCAGCACGCGCTTACCTTTGACAGCCAGATCCTCAACAGTTTTTTTGTTCAAGAGATTCATACGAATTCCCCTTTCATACTTTTGGGCGTTTCGCTCCATCGGAAAGAAACCCCATACGTACTTTATTTTACTCTTTTTGGTAGCTTTTTTCAAGTGCTATGCATAAAAAACCGCTAAAAAAGCAAAGAAAAATATCCGCAGCACACGGCTGCGGATATGGCGGTTATTTACTCCGTTTACGCCGGCGGCGGTTGTACCGGATAACCAGAAATACATATCCTGCGATGAGAAGCAGGAGGATACCAACGATCAACAGCATCCATCCGGAGGTGACGAACCGCCCGACCGCCGACCAGAACGCGGTCAACCCGCTGTACGGCGCGGCTTCGGCGGAGGCGAGATCCACCGCGGCGATCCGTTTGCCGTCGAGATACAGGTTCATTGTACCCAACACCTGTCCTTTAGTGATGGGTGCGGAGAAGGAGTCTTTGGTATAAACGATCTCGCGCGTGACGGATTTAAGGTCAGCACCCTCCCGGAGGACGGTGCTGACGTCTTTAACCGGTACGAGGGAGACGTATTTCCGGTCGGCACAGTTGCTGACCGAAACGCGACCGACCGGCTCATCCTTGCGCAGCAGCGACTCATACGTGAAATCCAACAGACCCCAACGAATGAGCAGGCGCGCGTCGGCGTAGGCGTGGTTGGTGGCGTTGCCTTTGTCATCCTTTTTGGGCGCGCCCATCACGATGGCCATATAATCGTAGCCGTCCATACTGCCGTATGCCATCAGGCTCAGCTCGGTCAGCGTGCCGCCGGTGCGGCCGCCGGTGGCGTATTGGTAATACGCGCCCGCGGATACCGGACGCAGCATATCGTTGCTGGTCGGCCAGCTACGGGTCTTACCGTTGGACACGGGGGTGACGGTCCACTGCTTCAGCGTAAACATGGTCTCGATCTCGGGGTACTGCATCGCGTAGCGGGAAAAAGTCATCACGTCCCGCGCCGACATATACTGGCCTTCCTCGTTGAGACCCATGACGTTGGTAAAGTGTGAGTTGGTGCAGCCCAGCTCCAACGCAAAAGCGTTCAAACCCTCAACGAACGCTTCCGGCGAGCCGGAAAGCTTGGTTGCCAGTGCGATAGCAGCGTCGGCGGCGGTCTGGATAGCGCAGACCGTCAACAGGTCGCGCAGCGTCCACGTTTCCCCGAAATTCATCAGCGCCACGTGCAGACCGGTGCCAGCAACGTAATGGTTGAACTGATACAGCGTATATTCCGCGGTCTCGGTGTCAATATCCAATTTTTGCTCCGTGATAAGCTTCATGGCGTAGCCCACCATCGCCACACGCATCAGCGAGCCGGGTTGATAGCGGACGTCAGCTTCCTTTTCATACAGGATGACGTCCTGCTCCGGACGGATGCCCATGTACAGCATCATTGCCGAAGGAGAAACGATAGTCTCCTCCTCGGTTTCCGGGAATTCATATAACAGCGGCTCCGCGGTAACGGAGAACGCGGTCGTCAACAGCAGTGGGATGATGAGCAGCGCACAGACGACCTGCCGAAAAAGGCGCTTGTGTGTCATTAAAACGACTCCTTACAGCAAGATTATTCAAAAACAAGGGTGGTATTTGTGCAAATTTCTTCAATCTTATCCCGAAGTGTGAGGAAATCGGCAAACGCGTCGGGTTTTTGGTTGGGATTACGCAGGATGGCAGCAGGGTGGAACATTCCCATATACAAAACGCCGTTCTTCTCAAAAAACTGGCCGTGCTGCTTGGTGACCTTGAACTCCGGCGAGATCATACGGAACGCCGCCACACGCCCCAGACACACGATGATCTTGGGACGGATGTGAGCGATCTGGTCGGCCAGCCAATGGGCGCAGGCGTCCTGCTCCTCCGGAAGCGGGTCACGGTTTTGCGGCGGACGGCACTTGACCATATTCGCGATGTAGATGTTGTGCTTGCGCGACAGACCTACCGCTTCCAGCATTGTGTCCAGCAACTTGCCGGCGCGGCCGACAAACGGTTCACCCAGCTTGTCCTCGTTTTCACCGGGGCCCTCTCCGATAAACAGCACTTCGGCATGGGGGTTGCCCACGCCAAACACAACGTTGTTGCGCGTTTCACAAAGGCCACAGGCGCGGCAGGTCTTGCAAGAAAGCTCCAGAGCGCGGAATTCGGTTTCGTTCATAGTGTATCCGCCCTTTACATTATATTACATTATATATAGTAATCATAGTGTACCACAAAGCGCAGGGGAAGTAAAGGAGCGGTAGAGACTTTTTGAAAAGAAAAACCGCAGTTTTTGTCGGCGGTGAATGTTTCATGTGAAACATTTTTCAAAAAATGCGCGATGTTTTACAATTTTCTCTTTTCATCCCCAAAAAAGTGTGCTATGATTGAGAACGATAAGAGGTGACAGTATGGGCAAGATCATTGCCGTTGTAAATCAAAAAGGCGGTGTGGGCAAGACCACCACGACCGTGAACCTGACCTCGGCAGTGGGCGCTGCCGGAAAACGGTGCTTGCTGGTGGATCTGGACCCCCAAGGCAACGCCACCAGTGGTGTAGGCATTGACAAGCGGCAGAGCGCCGTGTCGGTGTACGAGCTGCTGATCGGCAAGGGAGATCCCGAGACCGGCGTTAAGACGACGCCGTTCCGTAACGTGGACGTGATGCCGTCGAGCATCCAGCTTGCCGGTGCGGAGATCGAGATGGTGGAGCTCAGCCGCCGCGAAAGCCGCTTGAAGGCGGTGTTGGCAGCGCTGCGTGACCGGTATGACTACGTATTTATCGATTGTCCGCCGTCGCTCGGTCTACTCACACTCAACGCGTTGTGTGCCGCGGACACGTTGCTTGTGCCGATCCAGTGCGAATACTACGCGTTGGAGGGTCTGTCGCAGCTGATGGCGACGGTGCGGCAGGTCAAGCGCTTATACAACCCGCAGCTGGAGCTGGAGGGCGTGCTGCTGACGATGTTTGACGGACGGTTGAACCTGACGCAGCAGGTGGTGGCAGAGGTCAAGCGGTTTTTCCCGCGCAAAGTATTTGCTACGCCTATCCCGCGCAGCGTGCGGTTATCCGAGGCGCCAAGCTTCGGAAAGCCGATCAATTATTACGATAAGCATTCCAAAGGCGCGCTGGCGTACGACAAGCTGGCGCAGGAATTGATAAACGGAAGGTAAGGAGGAAAACGGATGGCTGCGAAAGTGGGCGGACTCGGTCGAGGCTTGGATGCTTTGTTTGCCGAAAACGCCGTGGAAGAGCAGGGAAAGACCGTTTCCCTGCGCATTTCGGAGATCGAACCCAATCGGGATCAGCCGCGCAAACAGTTTGATGAGGCAGCACTGGCCGATCTGGCGGCATCCATCGAGCAGTACGGTGTGCTGCAGCCGCTGTTGGTGCGGCCGTTGCCGCACGGCGGCTACCAGTTGGTAGCGGGTGAGCGTCGTTGGCGCGCATCGCGTATGGCGGGGCTGGCCGAGGTGCCGGTGGTCGTGCGGGAAATGACCGACCGCGAGGCATCGGAGCTGGCGTTGATCGAAAACCTGCAGCGGCAGGACCTGAATGCGATGGAAGAAGCGTTGGGATACCGCACGCTGATGGAGCAGTACGGTATGACGCAGGAGGATGCGGCGCGTGCGGTGAACAAATCTCGTCCGGCGGTCGCGAATGCGCTCCGACTGTTGAATTTACCGGACGAGCTTGCTGAAATGGTACGCAGCGGGCAATTGTCCGCCGGCCATGCGCGCACGCTGTTGTCGTTTGAGACAGCCGAGGCGCAGCGCGAGGCGGCGCAGGCCGTTATCAAGCAGGATCTGTCCGTACGGGCGCTGGAAAAGATGGCGAAAGCATCACGAAGTACCAAGCGCCCCGAAAAGCCCCTCCGGCGGAGGGAAAGCTTGTATGATGAGGTCGAAATCGTGCTGACAGAGCAGCTTGGCCGTAAGGTCCGCGTGGTGGACAAAGGCGAGGGCGGCGTGTTGCAGCTGGAGTTTTATTCTAAGGATGACCTGACGGCGTTGGCAAATCAGTTTGCGCCGCAGCAATAAGAGAGGGAGATACACTATGGTAGACATTAAACTGGTACGCAGCGAGCCGGATTTTGTGAAAACCGCGGTTCGCAAGCGCGAAATGAATCTGGACAGCGTCATTGACGAGATCCTGGACATCGACGCGCAGCGTCGTCAACTGTCCGGCCAGACCGATGCGCTCAAGGCGCAGCAGAATGCGGCCTCCAAGCAGATCCCGCAGATCAAAAAGGCGGGCGGCGACGTTTCCGCGATCATGGCTGAGATGAAGGAACTGTCCACGAAGATCAAGGAAGCGGACGCGGCCATCGGTGAGTTGGAGGAGAAGCAGAAATCGTTGCTGCTGTCCATCCCCAACCTGCCGGATCCCGACCTGAAAGAGGGCGGCAAGGAAAACAACGAGCCGGTACACTATTTCGGCGAGCAGCCGCAGTTCTCGTTCCCGATCCGCAACCACGTGGAGCTGTGCGAGAGCCTTGGTCTCATCGATTATGAGCGTGGCGCGAAGATCGCCGGTAACGGCTGCTGGATCTACCGCGGTATGGGCGCTCGTCTGGAATGGGCGATCCTGAACTTCTTTATTGACGAGCACATCCGCGACGGCTACGAATTCATCCTGCCGCCGCACATGCTGGGCTATGAGTGCGGCTACGTGGCGGGTCAGTTCCCGAAGTTTGAGGACGAGGTGTACTGGATCCAGAATCCCACCAGCTCCGACCGCAAGTTTATGCTGCCCACTGCCGAGACCGCGCTGGTCAACCTGCATCGCGACGAGATCATCCCGCGTGAGCAGTTGCCGCGCAAGTACATTGCGTACACTCCCTGCTACCGCCGCGAAGCGGGAAGCTACCGTTCGGAGGAGCGCGGCATGATCCGCGGTCATCAGTTCAATAAGGTGGAAATGGTGCAGTATACTACCGCAGAGGGCTCCGACGAGGCGTTTGCCGAGCTGGTCGGCAAGGCAGAGCGTCTGGTACAGAAGCTCGGCCTGCACTATCGTCTGTGCAAGCTGGCGGCAGGCGATTGCTCCTTCTCGATGGCGCGCACCTCGGATATTGAGGTGTGGATCCCCAGTATGGGTATCTATAAGGAAGTCAGCTCGGCTTCCAATGGTCGTGATTATCAGGCGCGTCGCGGCAACGTCAAGTACCGCGACGAAAACGGCAAGCTGCAGCTGGTTCATACGCTCAACGCGTCGGGTCTGGCGACCAGCCGCGTGATCCCTGCGCTGGTGGAGCAGTACCAGAACGAAGATGGCTCGGTGACGGTTCCTGAGGTGCTGCGTCCGTATCTGGGCGGCACCCAGGTCCTCAAGCCCTGAGTTTCACGTGAAACAGGTCAGTTCGAAACCATCCTGACCCTGCGGCAACGACCGCAGAAATCAAAACTATGGAGGCAATTCCTTTGAAAAAGACATATCGTGTGATGTGTTTGGCGCAGAGCGGTGTTATCGCCGCTCTGTACGTCGCTTTAACAGTGTTGTTGCAGCCCATCGGCTTCGGTTCGGTGCAGTGCCGTCTCTCCGAAGCGATGACGGTGCTGCCGGTGTATATGCCGGCGGCGATCCCGGGGTTGACAGTCGGGTGCTTTTTGTCGAATTTGGTCGGTCTCACCACCGGTGCCAATCCGGCAGGAGCGTGGGATCTGCTGTTAGGGACGGGTGCTACGGCGTTGGCTGCGGTGATGACCTACGCGCTGCGCGGGGTGCGCTTCGGCAAACTGCCGATCGTCGCGACCTTGCCGCCGGTGATCGTCAACGCGCTGATCGTCGGTGCAGAGCTGTATTGGGTCTACGGCGGTCTACCGCTGATCGCGCACATTGCGTTGGTGGGCGCGGGACAGCTGATCGCCTGCGTGGGCGGTGGCTTGGTGCTGTCGGTCGCGCTGGAAAAGAGCGGCGCAGCCAATCGGTGGTAACAAAAAAGCGGACGCTTCGGTTGAAGCGTCCGCTTTGCGAATATCGTTAAAACAAGCGGGAGACCAACAGGTTCAGTAAGAAGCATATCCCGTAGATGACCGGCTGGTGGGCAATGTAGACCCACAGCGAGACCTTGCCGATGGCAGAGAACAGCGGGAAGCGGCTGCGCAGTGTCCACGACGGGAACTTGCGGTGCCAACGGCCGAGGTATACGCCGGCAAAGAAGCAGAAGATCCACGGCAGGAGCGGGAAGTAGTCGCCGGCGTAGCCGACGTAGCACAGTCCCAATGCGTAGGACAGCGCGTTGCGCTCAGTCACCGGCACATCGATCTCAAACACGCCTTTGATACCGAAATAGCTGCCGTCATAGGGTGAGACGTGGTAGCACAGAATGAACAGTGCCACGCACAGCGCCAAGCCCAACCACGTCGGGATAAAATTCAGTGTAGGGCGGAGCAGGGCGTACAGCAGGATGCAGACGGCTAACAAATGCAGAATGCCAAACCAGATCATGGTACTTTCGTCCAAGACCTTCCATTGGGTCGCGCACCACAGTACCATCGACATCAACACCGCAACACCCGCGAGCAGCGCGCCGCGCTTGAAGTTGTTGTGCGACAGATTGCAGCAGATGCCGCAAATGAAAACGAACAATCCGGCAAACAGCGGCTCGACCGGTGTGAAGAATTCAAACAAAACTTCGCCGAATTTGAGGTTAAAGAGATAACCGATAGTATAAAAAGCGTGATAAAATACCATAAGTACAACGCAGAGGCCGCGAACCTCGTCCAAAAGATGGATGCGGCGGCCGGAACGCGCATGGCTCAAGGCAGATCCCTCCCGTTTTGGAATATCTATCGTTATTGTATCACACTTCGGTAATAAAGGAAACAAATTTTTTAAGTCGGGTGATGACACGTGTCAGCATTATGGGGAACGATCGTGAACGTGATCGCCGTGGTGATCGGCAGCACGGTGGGTCTGCTTTTGAAAAAAGGTATTCCGGAGCGGCTGACCGCTGCGATGATGACCGGTGTGGGTTTTTGTACGCTATACATCGGTATTCGCGGCAGCATGGACGGCGATAACACCTTGGTCGTGGTGCTGTCTGTCGTGATCGGTGCGGCGATCGGCCAGTTATTGGATCTGGATCGGTGGTTGAGCCGCTTAGGAGAGCGTGTGGAAACTCGCTTTACCCGTAAGGAGGGCGCCGGCGGTCAGATCGCCAAAGCATTTGTCAGCGCCAGCTTGCTGTTCTGTGTGGGAACGATGACCATTGTAGGGTCGCTGCAGAGCGGCCTGCAGGGTAACCATGAGATGCTGTACCTGAAATCAGTGCTGGATCTGATCTCCTCGATCGTGTTCGGGGCGACGTTGGGCGCAGGTGTGCTACTGTCCACGGTAACGGTACTGGTGTATCAGGGTGGCATCACCCTGCTTGCGCAGGTGGTCGCGCCGTATCTGAGCGACGCGGTGATCGCGGAGATGAATTGCGTCGGTTCGTTGCTTATTATCGGTCTGGCACTCAACCTGCTGAAGGTTGCGGATATCAAAGTAGCGAACTTCGTGCCGGCGATCCTGCTGCCGATCGCACTGTGTCCGCTGTATGCGCTCGTATTTTAAGAACAGCCGCTGAAAACCAGAGATATCAAACTCTTTGCAGAAAAAGTGTTGACAGCATAAAAAAAGTATGCTACAATAGCCGATGCCGCTTGTTCCGGGCGGTGTTTTGTCGTGGGATAAAACACCAAAAAGTGAGCGATCCGCCCGCGCGCAGCGAGTCTTAAGAAAAGGCAGGTACTTGTATGTACGCCATTATTGAAACCGGCGGTAAGCAGTACAAGGTGCAGAACGGCGATGTTCTGTTCATTGAAAAGCTGGATGCCGCTGAAGAAACCAGCGTCGTGTTTGACAAAGTCGTTGCTCTGCACAACGACAAAGAGTTGAAGCTCGGTGCCCCGTATCTGAAGGGCGCGTACGTCGATGCACAGGTGCTGAAGAACGGCAAGTCCAAGAAGATCACCGTGTTCACCTATCGTCCCAAGAAGGGCAGCAAGCGTGCCATGGGTCATCGTCAGCCCTACACCAAGGTGCAGATCGAAGGCATCCACGCAAGAGCGCCCAGAGCACCCAAGGCGGAAGCAGCCGCTGAGGAATGATTCGCGCAACACTCCTGACCCGCAAAAACAGACTGTGCGGCTTTGATATTCAAGGTCACGCCGGTCAAGCGGAACAGGGACGCGATATCGTGTGCGCCGCGGTGTCCTCGGCCGTGTATCTCACAGCGAACACCCTCACCGAGGTGTGTGGCTGTCAGGCAGCGGTCAAGGAAAGCGAGGGTCGGCTGTCTGTTGTGGTCTCTCCCGGCGAGGAGGAGACGGCACAGATCCCCCTGAACGGTCTGCGGCTTCATCTGGAAGGGCTCCAAGCCCAGTATTCGCAGTATATCCAGCTACAACAAACGGAGGTGTAACAACATGCTGAAAATAAACATCCAGCTCTTCGCTCATAAAAAGGGTATGGGCTCCACCAAGAACGGCCGTGATTCCGAGTCCAAGCGTCTCGGCGCGAAGCGCGCGGACGGTCAGTTCGTGCTCGCCGGCAACATCCTGGTGCGTCAGCGCGGTACCCATATCCATCCCGGCGAGAACGTCGGCATCGGTTCCGATGATACGCTGTACGCGAAGGCCAGCGGCACGGTCCGCTTTGAGCGTATGGGTAAGGATCGCAAGCGCGTCAGCGTCTATGTGACCGAGCAGTAATTCAACAACTGCACAAAGCAAAGCCTTGTCGGTCCCGGCAAGGCTTTTTTTGCACCGTTTATCGGGAAAATGTGAAAAAACACTACCATATTCCACCGGCTATCGTGTATAATAAGGGCAAGAGAAAAGAAAAGGACCGAATAGTATGTTTATCGATAAGGCAATCATCCACATCAAAGCGGGCAACGGCGGCAACGGTGCCGTGGCGTTCCACCGCGAAAAATATGTGGCGGCAGGCGGCCCGGACGGCGGCGACGGCGGCCGCGGCGGCAACGTCGTGTTTGTGGCGCAGGACGGCAGCAATACGCTGTCGGATTTCCGCTATAAGCGCAAGTTTGTCGCGGCGCCCGGCGGTCAGGGCGGCAGTAACCGCTGTAAGGGCAAGGCCGGCGAGGATATTATCATCCCCGTACCACGCGGAACGCTGCTGTACGACAACGAGACCGGCCGTCTGATGGCGGATATGTCCGGTGACGAGCCGTTTATCGCTGCCAAGGGTGGCCGCGGCGGTTGGGGTAACTCGCATTTTGCCACCGCGACCCGACAGGTGCCGCGGTTTGCCAAGCCCGGCACGCCGGGTGAGGAGTACCACATCCGTCTGGAGCTGAAGCTGTTGGCGGACGTCGGCTTGGTGGGCTTCCCTAACGTGGGCAAATCCACCTTGGTATCGGTCGTCAGCGAGGCGAAGCCCGAGATCGCCAACTACCACTTCACCACCATCACTCCGGTGCTGGGCGTGGTGCGTGTGGATCAGGGCGCGTCGTTCGTGATGGCGGATATTCCCGGCATTATCGAGGGTGCCAGCGAGGGCGTCGGTCTGGGTCACGAGTTCTTGCGTCACGTAGAGCGTTGCCGCTTGCTTGTACACGTCGTGGACGTGGCGGGCAGCGAGGGGCGCGACCCCCTGGAGGATCTGGACACCATCGCCGGTGAGTTGGAGCGATTTGACCCCGAATTGGCCAAGCGGCCGATGTTGGTTGCAGGGAACAAGTGTGATCTGGCGACCGACGAACAGTTGGCAGTCTTTGAGGCCGAAATGCAAAAGCGGGGATTGGAATATTTCCCGCTGATGGCGGCGATCGCCCACGGCACCGATGCGTTGGTGCAGCGCTGCGCCGCGTTGCTTGCCGAGCTGCCCCCGATCCGCGAGTTTGAGGCAGAGCCGATAGCGCCGATCGACGTTGAGGCGATGGGCGAGCGTGAGATCCGCATCGAGAAGCACGACGGCGTGTTCTTCGTGGAGGGTGCGTGGCTGCTGAAGCTGCTGCAGACCATCAACCTGCAGGAGCCGGATAGCCTGCAATACTTCGAGCGCGTGCTGCAATCCACCGGCGTGATCCGCCGTTTGGAGGAAGCGGGCGTGCAGGAGGGCGATACTGTGAGTATCTACGATCTGGAATTTGACTTTGTGTATTAACGGAGGCGACGGAATGGAACGACTGTGTCCTATGTCAGTGGATCTGCACACCATTAGCCCGCTGAACCTCGCCTTTGTGGGGGACGGCGTGTATGAGCTGATGGTGCGCGAGCGCTTGGTCAGTATCGCCGGCCGACCCAATAAGGAGCAGCATCGTTTGGCGGTGCAGCAGGTGCGTGCGGAGGCGCAGGCTGAGGCGCTGGATAAGATCTACCACCACCTGACCGAGCAGGAGGAAGCCATCTATAAGCGGGGGCGCAACGCACACACCTCACGTTCCGGCGGAGCGTATCACAAGGCCACCGGTCTGGAGGCGCTGTTTGGATATTTGTATCTGGCAGGGCAGCTGGACCGTGTGCGGGAATTGTTTGCACTTACTTTGGAAGAAAACGAAATAAAAGCCCAAAAAGGCATTGACAAATGACCCAATTATGAATACTATTTTGGTATAGGGTATTTCACCCCGAGTTTTTTGGAAGGATGATAGTGTATGGTTCTTGAAAAGGTAAAAATGATTCTTGCCAACCAGTTTGATGTTGAGGAAGATACGATCACTCCCGAGACAAACATTCAGGAGGATCTGGGTGCTGACTCGCTGGACGTTGTCGATATGCTGATGTCCCTGGAGGATGAGTTCGACGTGGAGATCCCCGACGAGAAGATCGAAACCATGCGTACGGTCGCGGACGTCGTGGCGTACATCGAAGAAAATCAGTAAGATTCAGCGCTTCGCACAGCTTGTACGAAGCGCTTTTTAACAAGAAAGGATGAGCGATATGTCGTTGCAGCAGTTGACCGTTTTTGTGGAAAACAAACCGGGCGCGTTGGTTGGTATTACCGACACCCTGGCCGCGCATGATATCAACATCCGCGCACTGTCCATTGCCGAGACGGAGGATTTCGGTATTCTGCGCATGATCGTCAGTGATAACGAGGCCGCCTGCAAAACGCTGGAGGCAGAGGGCTATCTGTACAAGATGACGGATATGGTCGGCGTTAAGATCGGCGACGCTCCCGGTAAGCTGTCCAAGGCATTGGCCGTGCTGGGTGAGGCCAAGATCAATCTTGAATACCTTTATGCGTTTATGACCCGCACCGAAAAGCACGCCTACGTGGTGCTGCGTGTGCAGGACAACGCCAAGGCAGAGGAAGCGCTGGAGGCTGCGGGCTTCCACCTCATCACCGATGCCGACGTGAAGAAGCTGTAATCAAGACACGCAACATAAAAAATCCGCGTGCAGCAACATTCGTTGCCACACGCGGATTTTTTGTGTCTTATTTCAGGTTCGCCTTGAGAGTTTCCAGTTCCTCGGTCAGCTTAGCGGGCAGCTTATCGCCGAACTTGGCGTAGAACTCTTCGATACCGGCGATCTCGGCACGCCACAGATCCTTATCCACTTCGAGGATGGACTTGAGGGTCTCGATGTCGAAATCCTTGAGGCCTTCGATGTTGATGTCCTCGGCGTTGGGAACGTAACCGATGGCGGTCTCCTTCGCGTCGGCCTTGCCCTCGCAGCGGTTGACGATCCAGTCAAGCACACGCAGGTTGTCGCCGAAGCCCGGCCATATGAAGTGGCCCTCGTCGTCGGTACGGAACCAGTTGACGTTGAAGATCTTGGGAGCCTTGTCGCCAAGCTTCTTGCCCATCTCGATCCAGTGAGCCCAGTAGTCGCCCATGTGATAGCCGCAGAACGGCAGCATCGCCATAGGATCGCGGCGGACGACGCCGACAGCGCCGGTCGCGGCAGCAGTAGTTTCGGAAGCCACGATCGAGCCTACGAACACGCCGTGGTTCCAATCGCGGGACTGGTACACCAGCGGAGCGGTCTTCGCGCGGCGGCCGCCGAACACGATGGCCGAGATCGGAACACCCGCGGGGGAATCAAATTCCGAAGACAAGCAGGGGCAGTTCTGTGCCGGAGCCGTAAAGCGGGAATTGGGATGTGCGCCTTTGGAACCGTCGGTGCAATCCC
>JAZNKN010000006.1:0-14428 GCA_045578625.1 Acutalibacteraceae bacterium
AGCTGTCTGCTCACTTTGAGCATACGGTCGCCATTACGAAAGACGGCCCGGTAATATTGACCATGCCGTAACAAGAGGGAGGAACCAGCATGTCCAAGGCGGACGTTATCGAACTGGAGGGTGTCGTGGTCGAGGCACTGCAGGTCGGGGACGTTCAGGTGGAGCTTCCCAACGGCCATCAGATCCTCGCACATATCTCCGGTAAGCTTCGGATGAACTTCATCCGCATCCTGCCGGGTGATAAGGTCACAGTGGAAATGTCTCCGTACGATCTGACCAAGGGTCGGATCACCTGGAGAACGAAGTAAGGTCGGGAGTCGCCGACAACGCGGGTCCGAAGACCAAAACGGTAAAGCATAATAAGGAGGTAGTTTTTCATGAAAGTCAGACCTTCTGTCAAGAAAATCTGCGAAAAATGCAAGATCATCAAGCGCAAGGGCCGCATCATGGTCATTTGCGAAAACCCCAAGCACAAGCAGCGTCAGGGTTGACGCAAACTGAAGCCGCCCTCGGCGGCACAACCGAAAGGAAGGATATATTATGGCACGTATTGCTGGTGTCGACCTGCCCCGCGACAAACGCGTGGAGATCGGTCTGACCTACATCTACGGTATCGGCCGTAAGACTGCAAACGACATTCTGGCAGCTTCCGGTGTCAACCCGGATACCCGTGTACGGGATCTGACGGAGGACGAGGTTTCCAAGCTGCGTGAGTACATCGACCACAACTGCGTCGTGGAAGGCGATCTGCGCCGTGACATCGCGTTTGACATCAAGCGCCTGATCGAAATCGGTAGCTATCGCGGTCTGCGTCATCGCAAGGGTCTGCCGGTGCGCGGTCAGCGCTCCAAGACCAACGCTCGTACACGCAAGGGCCCGAAGAAGACCATTGCTAACAAGAAGAAGTAAGCAGGAGGGATATTGAGAATGGCTGCTGCAAAAACAACGGCGAAAAAAGGAACCATCCGGCGCAAGGAACGCAAGAATATTGAGCGTGGCGCCGCACATATCCAGTCCACATTCAACAACACGATTGTGACCATTACGGATACGCAGGGTAACGCTCTGTCCTGGGCGAGCGCCGGCGAGCTCGGCTTCCGCGGCTCGCGTAAATCCACCCCCTTCGCGGCCCAGACGGCTGCGGAGACTGCTGCGAAAGCGGCAATGGAGCACGGTCTGAAGACCGTCGAAGTGTATGTGAAGGGCCCCGGCGCCGGTCGCGAAGCCGCGATCCGCGCGCTCCAGACTGCCGGTCTGGATGTCACGATGATCAAAGACGTGACGCCGGTCCCGCACAACGGATGCCGTCCTCCCAAGAGAAGACGCGTATAACACGAGAAAGCAGGAGGTGCAACCACTATGGCAAGATATACCGGTGCGGTGTGCAGACTTTGCCGCCGCGAAGGACAGAAACTGTTTTTGAAGGGTGAGCGTTGCTATACCGGCAAGTGTGCGGTCGATCGCCGCGCCTATGCCCCCGGTCAGCACGGCCAGGCTCGCAACCGCAAGGTTTCCGAGTACGGCAAGCAGCTGCGCACCAAGCAGTATGCAAGACGCTACTATGGCGTTCTGGAGGGTCAGTTCCGTCACTATTTCGAACTGGCCACCAAGATGCAGGGCGTGACGGGTGAAAACCTGCTCCGTCTGTTGGAGTCCCGTCTGGACAACGTTGTCTATCGTCTGGGCTTCGCCAGCTCCCGTGCGGAAGCGCGTCAGCTGGTTACTCAGGGTCACTTTACGGTCAACGGCCGCAAGGTGAACATCCCCTCCTTCCTGACGAAGGTGGGTCAGGTCATCGCTGTCAAGGAGAACAGCCGTTCTCTGGACAAGATGAAGACCATCTCCGAGGCGAACAGCTCTCGTCCGGTTCCGAAGTGGCTGGAAGTCAACCGCGAAGCTTGGGAAGCCAAGATCGTTGCGGTGCCGGCTCGCGAGGACATCGATCTGCCGATCGAAGAGACGCTGATCGTCGAGTTGTACTCGAAGTGATCCGTAGCGCCGCGTAAGCGGCGCCGACGGTAACATCACGGACGGTATAGCCGCCTTCGGGCGGCCAACCTCCCATTGAATATAAGGAGGGTTTTGAATGATTGAGATTGAAAAGCCCCGCATTGAAGCTCTGGATCTCGCGTCCGACGGTACATACGGTAAGTTTGTCGTAGAACCGCTGGAGAGAGGCTATGGCACGACCTTGGGTAACAGCCTGCGTCGTGTGCTGCTGTCCTCTTTGCCGGGTGTAGCTGTTACCTCGATCAAGATCGACGGTGTGCTGCACGAGTTCTCCACCATTGAAGGTGTGCAGGAGGACGTTACGGAGATCGTTTTGAACATCAAGGACCTGGTGCTCAAGATCAACGGCGACGGTCCCAAGACCGTTTACATTGAAGCGGAAGGCCCCTGTGAGGTTACCGCGAGCTCCATCAAGTGCGACAGCGAGGTTGAGATCCTGCAGCCCGACACCCATATCGCGACTCTGTCCGAGGGTGGTCGGCTGTCCATGGAGATCACGCTGGACAAGGGTCGCGGCTACGTGCCGGCTGAGCGCAACAAGCAGATCATGCAGCCGGTCATCGGTGTGATCCCGGTGGACTCCATCTACACTCCGGTGGTTAAGGTCAACTACGCTGTGAGCAACACGCGCGTGGGCCAGATCACGGACTATGACAAACTGAGCCTGGAAGTCTGGACGAACGGTACCATTTCGGCGCAGGAGGCGGTCTCGTTGGCTGCCAAGATCATCACCGATCACCTGCAGCTGTTCGTGGATCTCTCCGGTGAGACCTTCGCCGGTGACTCCATCATGGTGGAGAAGGACGACAAGGGCAAGGAAAAGGCGCTGGAAATGACAATCGAAGAGTTGGATCTCTCGGTGCGTTCCTTCAACTGCCTGAAGCGTGCCAGCATCAATACCGTCGAAGATCTGATCAACAAGACCGAAGACGATATGATGAAGGTGCGTAACCTCGGCCGTAAATCGCTGGAAGAGGTTATCAACAAACTGGCATCGCTGGGCTTTGCTCTGCGCGCCGACGAGGAATAACGACATTCGACAGAATTCTGAAGAGGAGTGAATCCATATGCCCGGAACCCGTAAGCTCGGCAGACCTACCGCTTCGCGTATGGCGATGCTGAGAGCAATGGTGACCTTCCTGCTGGAGAAAGGCCGCATCGAGACGACCGTTACCCGCGCTAAGGAAGTGCGTTCCATGACGGAAAAGATGATCACGATCGCGAAGAACCCCACGCTGGCGAACAAGCGTCTGGTGTTCTCCTTCGTGACGAAGGAAAGCGTTTGCAAAAAGCTGTTCGATGAGATCGCGCCCAAATTTGAAGGTGTCAACGGTGGCTACACCCGCATCATCAAGACCGGCGCTCGCCGCGGCGATGCTGCTGAGATGGCGATCATTGAGCTCACGAAATAAGCTCGCGCTCCGATAACGATCAAGCAGAGAAGCTTCGGCTTCTCTGCTTTTTTTGTGGAACACCAAGGAAGAATCCGAAGATAAGCGCGGCCGACTGCGTCTTTGGTGAATATAGCCAATAAATAGTTTCGCAGTTTGTGTAGATTGCCGCTGTTCGGCGGGTCTATTTTATGATACAATTACAAATGCGTAACCGGTATTTATGATGAGCCGCCGATAAGCGGCGGCTTGCTGTAGGCTAAAAAAGGTGAATCACGTCTATGAAAAACCGAGTGAGAGGGATCACATCGTGGGTGTTAAGCGCCGCGACGATCCGGATGACGCGTAAACGCAGAAAGGGACAACAATGAGCACAACAAACAACAATATTCCCATTCCCGAGGCGGCGGCCGCCGTGGGAATGACCGCCCTTGTTTTTGAGGACGATTTTGAATCGCTGGACACCATCGCGTTGGACGGCAACGACACACCGGAGCACAAGTGGTTTACCCGCTGCTACGGTCACCAGTTTAAGCCGGAGGACGTGGAGCTTCGCGACTCCTACATCCACATGGGCGGCGCTTCGTACGGTCTGTGTACCTACAGCCGACCGTTGGATACCGGCTTTACCGTGACCAGTGGCACCTATCTGGAGGTGCGGATGCGCGCCGGTATGCCGACCGGTGAGTACGGTGGTATCCCCGCCTTCTGGACGATCGGTCTGGAGAGTTTTATGGGCAGAAGCTTTACGCACGCCGGCGAGCTGGATGTGGTCGAGCTGTTCATCACCAAAAACAAGGACGGTGAGGATCAGAAGTACTTTGCCGGCACGTTGCACGACCATTATCGTACCGGCGAGGTGTTGGAAAACGGACGGTTGCTTACCAAGTACGGAACCAACCTCGTCAATGCGACCGGATATCTGGATCAGTTTCCATTCATTGGAGACGAGTGGCACATCTACGGTGCGCTGTGGGAAAAGGGCCGCGTCGCGTGGTATATGGACGGCAAGCTGATGCATTCCGCGGAATACACCGAGGATGCGCTACCGGAGTATTACTATCGTGACGACCCGACCCCGTTGCCGCGTGCCAAAGAGGTCTGGCCGGATATCAAGAGAGAGGAATGGGTCGGTTGCCACAGCATTATGGATACCGATACCGGTGTGGTGCTGCTCACCAGCCGCACGACCTATCCGATGGACGTTGACTGGGTACGCATCTGGCGTCGTCCGGAGAAATAAGGAAAGCAGACCCGGCGAGGACCTCGCCGGGTCGTTTTTGTTCGAAAAAAGAGAAAATATCTGCAAAAAAAGCGGCAAAAAACATCAAAAAGGTTATTGCAAAATAAAACCGGAGTGTTTATAATGAAACCAACATAACGATTGCACCGGGCCGTTTCTGCCGACCTCGTTTAAAGGTGCGTTGATCGTTGGCTTGCGGCCACCTTCCGGCTGGCAAGCAGAGAGCGGCAAGAAAGGGTAACAGTTGTTAAAAACTGAAACGGTAACGTCCTGTTACGCCCTGTGCTGCGGTCTGTGTGATCGCACAGACCGCAGCTTTTTTATGAAAAAACAGTCCCCGCGACTGAAAAAGGAGGATATTCTCATGAATAAAAACGTACCGGTCCCCGAGGCGGCAAAAGCAGCCGGCATGACCAATCTGGTGTTTTCCGAGGATTTTGAGACGGAGACCGCCATTGATTTCAGCGGCGAGGGCAAGCCGGGCTACAGCTTTTATGCCGACCGTCCGTACGGCGGTACCACGCTGACGCCTGAAGAGTGCCAAATGAAGGATTCCGTGCTGTATATGAAACCCATCCAATGTCCGTCGGCCATCGGCCTTGGGAGCTACAGCAAGGCGGGTCGTACCGGCTTCACGATGCATTACGGCTATGCCGAGGCGCGCATCCGTGTGAAACAGCCGACCGGCGAGTACAACGGTGTGCCGGCGTTCTGGGGGATGGGTCTGAAGGATTTTTTGGGCCAAAACTGGACGCATTGCGGCGAGCTGGACATTCTGGAGATCGTCGTCCCGAGCACCGACAAAGACAAGAAGATCTACACCGGCACACTGCACAACCATTATCGGGACGGCGAGCGTACGGAGGAGGGTCACCTTAAAACGGTGTATGCTTCCAGTTTGGTCGTGGCGACCGGTTATCAGGACAACTTTGATTATATTGATGATGAGTGGCATACCTACGCTGCGCTGTGGGAGCCGGGACACATTGCCTGGTATATGGACGGCAAGCTGATGCATGCGGCACGGTACAACGCGACCGACATTCCGGAGTACTATTATCGTGACGATCCGACACCGGTCAAACGGTTGGCGGAGGTATATCCCGGTCAGACCGAGGTGGTCTGGCCTGGCGCACACCACATCATGGACGAGGAAAATGAGGTCATCATCCTCGGTTGCAACTACAACTGGCCGATGGAAGTGGACTGGGTCCGTATCTGGAACAAATAAGAAGAAAGCGACAACGCCGCAGTTTGATATGCGCGTTGTCAAGTATGATCGCAGCTTTGAGATCTCCGCCGACAAGGCGCCGCAGGCGGTCACGCTGAACGTGTGGGGTTACGGTGCGTCCGGTTTCCGCAATCCGTCCGCGACTCTGCCGGGTAAGAAGGAGAATATCGTCAAGCTCACCCTGAATCAGGGGTAATTGTGAGAGTATTTCGTGACATTGCATACGGCTCTACCAACGCCAATCCCGACGGCACGTTCGACTACGTCCAGCAGGTTGTAGAGTTTATAAACTAAACAAAAAGCAACCGACATTCCCTGTGGAATGTCGGTTGCTTTTTGTGTTACGTACTATTTCAAATCGTTTTGTAGAGTGGGGTTCTATCCCTCTTGACAATCGCCGCCCGCCAAATTCCGCACAACCCCATTGCTACTTCGTAGGGAACGACCTGCGTGTCGTTCCGTCCAAACTGCGCGATCACTGCGCGGGGCGTCGAAGGCGCCGCCCCCTACGATGCCGTTTTGGGGATGTGGTGGGGCTTGTGCGCCGCTTGCCGCAACGGTACGATGGCAAACGGCATCGAGTACGTGCGCTGCGGCACCTCCTTTCTGCACGCGCAGAAAGGAGGCAAAGAGGCGTCGGAGGACCCTTTCGATGGGTCCCCCGAACCCCTCCGAAACGACACAAAGGGTCAGTGACCCTTTGGAATCCTCTCACAACACTACGCCGGTCGAGGGTTCGTTCGCGGCCTTGTGCTCAAGAAAGTCGGCAAAAACGGCGCATCAGCGGCTCGCTTGCCAACCAAGGCCGCGCAGTGCCACGTGGCTGTTTTCGGCTCGTGCCGAACTCTCGCACCATTCTATTGTTATTCTGTAGGGAACGACCTGCGTTTCGTTCCGCCCAAACCTGCGCGATCACTGCGCGGGAGGGCACAGAGGCCCTCCCCTACAATGCCGTTTTGGGGTTGTAGGGAGCCATGATAAACCTCCCTCTTTGAGGGAGGTGGCACGGCGCAGCCGTGACGGAGGGAGTTTTTGCAGACCCACGCAAAATTGCGTACGATTTCAAATTGTGTTTGTAGGGGCGGGGTTCCATCCCCGCCCGCGGCTTTCAAAACAAGCAATTATTTTATTTTCCTGATCAGTTGGTCGGGAAAAACAGAAGCGTTTATAAGATCTGCGGGATCGACCTCTAAGGCGTCTGCGATGTTATAAAGAACCTCCAGCGAAAAACCGTTAGCAATTCCGGGCGCTTCAATAGCGCTGATAAGCGAACGGCTGACGCCGGCTTTTTCGGCCAACTTTTCTTGCGACAATCCTCTGATCTTTCTCAAAGCAGAAATAGCCACACCAAGCTGTATAAAGCGGTCACGATTTTTGAAAGAGACACACTTGCTCATATTTTCACCCTCAGTTAATTGTTAGTATAATTGTACGATGCTTTATGTTTTGTTTCCGTATTTTATAGTGAGCGCTTGACTTATTTAGAAAGCAATGATAATATTCTGATAGGCAAATGCTTTTTATTATTAGCATTTGCCTATCAATAAAGACGATTCGGGGGTTGGTAATGAAACGCAGAATTCTTTTTCTTGTTATCACGGTTTTGTGTATGCTCACCGGTTGCGTGGGGCAGGTGGCGGAAATACCATCGACTACACGGCATACCGTGCCTCCCACAAGTTGCACGGTAACTCTCCCTGAGCGTGACATTCTGCTTGCTGATACGATCACAGATTGTACTAACGTACAAAGCGTCACTTGTCGGATCACATACGAGTTAACGATGCTCTCCAATAACCATGTCGGCAATGAATGGGGTAAATACGTGATCTGCAACGGCAAGGAGATCGAGAGTGGGGATACCGTAACCGTGCCAAGCGGTTCTGCGGTGAGGTTAGAGGCGGTCGTTATGGAACACGACAACGTTCCGGACAGCGGTGTCGGTGAGGTCATACTTTCCGGCTTTGACAGAATACAGGGTCAGACGCAGATCGTGGTTTGTGAGAACCGAGGGCGATATGCCGGTAACCGTGCTGTGTGGGAGTTTACCTGCTTTGCAGAGCCGTTAAACTAAAACAGCCGATGCTTTTGCATCGGCTGTTTTTCTCCCTCCGGCAGCAAAATCTGTCCGAAAAAACGAAGAAAATGTCTTGCATTGCCCATTGCCGTTTGGTATTATACAGGTATAGATAACCATAACGGAGGGATCACTATGTTAACGGAAAAACAGCTTCTTGAAGGCATTGAGGCCCTGTCGCTGGACGAGCTCGTCGGTCAGGTGCTGAACTTTGAATTTAACGAGCGCCGTCATAAACCTGAGTGGATCGAACAGGTCATTCGTGACACGTTGCCCGGCAGTGTGTACTACGGAACGGGTAGTTATGAGTTCTGTGAAAAGATCCGCGGGTGGCAGAAAAAATACTGCAAAACACCGACGATGTACGTCGTAGACGTCGAACACGGTCCCGGTTGCTGTGTACCGAACGAAGAATTTTTGCCTCGCCCGATGGCGTGGGGTGCGGTGGATGATCCCGATCTGCTGCAGCGCGCCCATCACGCGACCGCACAGATCTCCCGCAAGCATATGCGGCATTTGGCACTGTCTCCCGTGGTGGATATTAACTTCAACTTCCGCAACTGTCTGGTGAACACCCGCGCGATCTCGGATGACACCGATGCGGTTATCCGCAACGGTGTGGCGGCGGTCAAGGGCTTCCAACAGGACAACCTGATGGCAGCATGCTGTAAGCACTTCCCCGGTGACGGTGTGGATGAACGCAACCAGCACTTCCTGACCTCTATTAACTCGTTGTCGCAGGAGGAGTGGATGAATACCTACGGTCGCGTATACAAAGCCGTGATCGACGCAGGTGTGATGTCCATTATGGTGGCGCACATTGCGCTGCCGGCGTTTGACGAAAAGGTGGACGACATCCTCGGCTATCCGCCCGCAACGCTCAGCTATAACCTGATGACGGGTCTGCTCAAGGGCAAGCTCGGTTTTGAGGGCTGTATCGTATCGGATGCGATGAGCATGGTCGGTGCCTGCGCGATGGTGAAGGCGGAGCGTTTGGCGGTGGAATATCTTAAGGCGGGCGGCGATCTGATCCTGTTTGCCCTGCCCACAGACTTCAAGTATATCAAGGAAGCTGTTGAAAGCGGCGATCTTCCGATCGAGCGTTTGAAGGATGCGGTCTTGCGCATCTGGCGCATGAAGAATAAGGTTGGCTTGTTCGGTGAGGAGGAGCAGATTCAGGAGAGATTGGCAACCGAGCCGATGGAGGACATTAAGGAACTTAGCCGTGAGCTGGCAGAGCGCAGTGTCACGGTGGTTCGCAATGCGCAAGGTCTGTTCCCGCAGAAGGAACTGAAGTCCGGCGCGAAGGTGCTGCAGGTGGTCATTAAGTTGGAGGATCCCGATCATCCGGATGCCCACGGCATGACAACGGTGGAAGAGGAGCTGCGTGCTCGCGGCATGGAAGTGACCACGCTTATCAATCCGAAGCATTACGATGTCAAGGATGCTACAGAAAAGTATGATCTGGTGCTGATGAATCTGAAGATCGATTCCGGCAACTATACGGGTGGTACGCTTCGTATCGGCTGGGACCAGGTCATGGCGCTGTGGCGCGGTTACCTGATGCAGCACCCGAACCTGATTTTTACCTCGTTCGGCGATCCGTACAAGCTGTATGACTACCCCTTTGCCGCGACCTATGTCAATATGTATTCCGATACCGAAGGTTCACAGCGAGCCTTTGTCAGGGCACTGTTCGGTGAGATCGAAGCCGTAGGCAAGAGCCCGGTGGCATTTGAGGGCTTTTTTGACCGGGGAGTATGATAAGGGCGTGACTGCGTATGCACAAGCGCTTCGTTTTCGGCAATGCTCGTATTACCGTGTCGGACGCACCAATGGCAAGCCCAACCCCGCGCCGCAAGCGGTGATGGATACCGCGACCGCCGCTGCGGCAGGGGTCGCCGCCCTTCGTGAGCTGCTTGCCGATACGTTCGATTAAAAAACGACCGCCGTTCCGATGCCGGAGCGGCGGTCTGTTGTCTGTATTATTCTTCCGTTTCCTGCGGCTTGTTTGAGGAGTCGATATTTCCCCGAAACACAAAGAACCGTTGATACAAGTATTCGGTGACAAAGTTCAGCAACATATTCAGAACGGTAACGATGTATTCGTTCCACTTCATCGTTTCGACCAACCAGTTACCGAGAACCGTAGTCACAGGGGTAAAGACGGCGTAAAAGATCAGCACTTTGATGAGTGCTACCGTGTAGTCGCTTTCCGAATGGAAGGTGACCTTGCGATTGATGGTGAGATTCCACACCACTGAAAGCACTAATGAGATGAGATAGCATGGCCAATACGGCCATTGGATCAGCTCGTTCATCAGAGCGAAGCTGCCGATCTGCAACACACCTGCGCTGATGGACACCAGTGTGAACTTGACGATGCGCAAAAATTCACGCATTTTTTCGCTTTTCATGGGAATACCTCCTGTACGATCTGATAGTGACTGCAATCCAGTACGTGGCCGAGCAACCCCTCCAAACGGTCGGGGTCTGCGATCAGCCATTCCTTTTGGACATGGGTCAAGGTCTTGATGCGGTATTCCAACCGCATCGCACCGCGCCGATCGTCGGTCTGCCAGACGCGTTCGACACGCAGCGGCGGATGGGAGAGAGTGTACTTGGCACAGAGATGGCCGCCCTCGCGGTGTTCCTCGAACCGGCGCTTCCAATCGGTGGTAAAGCCGGTGTACAGCGAGTTGTCCGTACAGCGGAGCATATAGACAAAGTACGGCTTGTCCACGGGACACCTCCCCCAACGTGCTGGTTCTATTGTACTCTATCTGCTGTACAGAAAACAAGAGGGAATTTTGTAAAAAAGAGAGTTTTGTGCGTTGACAGACACCACACAATGTGGTATAATCCATTAGAAATAAATCTTTAAGTGCGATACAGAGAGATCGGCAAGATTGCGGAATACGTTTTTTGGTGCAGTACCCCTGCGCCGCTTTCCACTATCGATCCGCCTTGCCGTCCTCGGCAAGGTTTTTTTGCAGGAAGGAGAAGCAACCATGGCAGAACAGCTCAAGGCGCGACTGGTCGGTGCGGCGGCGGTGCCGTTGTTTCCGCAGTGGGTGTCGGAGTGTTTTTCCATTCCGGAATTTTCTCGTTTCAACGATCCCCGGTATACTGTTTTTCCCGGCTTTTGCGATGTGCATGTGCATTTTCGTGAGCCGGGTTTTTCTTATAAAGAGACCATTGCCTCGGGTTGTCGGGCAGCGGCACACGGTGGGTATACCGCGGTGTGTACCATGCCGAACCTAAGCCCCGTGCCGGACAGCGCTGCGCACTTGAAGGAGCAGACCGACCGTATTCGGGAGAGTGCTACCATCGGTGTGTATCCCTACGGGGCGATCACAGTGGGGCAGCGGGGCGAGCAGCTGGCCGCTCTGGAGGACTTGGCTCCTGACGTGATCGCGTTTTCGGATGACGGCCGAGGCGTTCAGCAGGAGACGATGATGCGGGAGGCTATGCGGCGCGCCAAGGCGCTCGGCAAGATGATCGTCGCCCACTGTAAGAATAACAGCCTGCTGCGCGGTGGGTATATCCACGATGGCGAATACGCCGCCCGCCACGGACACCGCGGCATCTGCAGCGAAAGCGAATGGGGTCAGATCAAACGCGATCTGGAACTGGTGCGCGAGATCGGCTGTGCCTACCACGTTTGCCACATTTCCACCAAGGAAAGTGTGGAGCTGATCCGCAGAGCCAAAGCGGAGGGGCTGGACGTTACCTGCGAGACCGCCCCGCATTACCTGACGATGGACGACCGCGACCTGCAGGAGCACGGACGGTTCAAGATGAACCCGCCGCTGCGCAGCGAAGCGGACAAGCTCGCGCTCATCGAGGGCGTGTGCGACGGCACGGTGGATATGATCGCCACCGACCACGCGCCGCACTCCGCCGAGGAAAAGGACAAAGGGCTGGAAAAAAGCGCGTTCGGCGTGGTCGGTCTTGAAACCGCCCTGCCGGTGCTGTATACAAATCTGGTAAAGCCGGGTATCCTATCCTTGGAGCGGGTCGTCGAGCTGTTGGCGATCCGCCCGCGGGAGCGGTTCGGTATCGCGTATGACAAGGCGTTCACCGTATGGGATCTGGAGGAAGAGCGGGCGGTCGATCCGTCGGAGTTCCTCTCCTTGGGTAAGGCGACGCCGTTTGAAGGCAAGCAACTGTTTGGCCGGTGTGTACTGACCGTGTGTAACGGACAGCCGGTGTATCGATAAGGAGGAAATCATCATGGCAAAGCGTACGGACATTCATAAGATTCTCATCATCGGCTCCGGCCCGATCGTCATCGGTCAGGCGGCGGAGTTCGATTATGCCGGTACACAGGCCTGTCTGGCACTCAAGGAAGAGGGCTACGAGGTCGTGCTGTGCAACTCCAACCCCGCGACCATTATGACCGATACCACTATTGCGGACAAAGTCTATATGGAGCCGCTGACACTGGAGTATATTGCCAAGATCCTGCGGTATGAGCGTCCGGATGCCATTGTTCCCGGCATCGGCGGGCAGACCGGCTTGAATCTGGCGATGCAGCTGGAGAAAAAGGGCATCCTCAAGGAGTGCGGTGTCGAGCTGCTCGGCACCAGCAGCGAGAGTATCGAACGCGCCGAGGACCGCGAGCTGTTCAAGGAGCTGTGCCAGTCCATCGGTGAGCCCACCATTCCGTCTGAGATCACCTACAGCTTGGAGGAAGCGGCGGCGGCGGCCGAACGCATCGGTTATCCGGTCGTGCTGCGTCCCGCGTTCACGCTGGGCGGTACCGGCGGCGGTTTTGCCAACGATCCGGAGGAGCTGCGCGAGATCGGTCTTAACGCCTTCAAATTGTCTTCAGTGCATCAGGTGCTGATCGAAAAGAGCGTGAAGGGCTACAAGGAGATCGAGTTTGAGGTCATGCGTGACTCCAACGACCACGCGATCACCATCTGCGGTATGGAGAACATCGATCCGGTCGGCGTTCACACCGGTGACTCGCTGGTCGTCGCGCCTATTATGACGCTGAACGATCACGACCTCAAGATGCTCAACGACAGTGCGATCAAGATCATCCGCGAGCTAAAGATCGAGGGCGGTTGCAATGTGCAGTTCGCGCTGCATCCGCAGACCAGTGAATACTACCTCATCGAGGTCAACCCCCGCGTTTCCCGCTCCTCGGCGCTGGCCTCCAAGGCGAGCGGTTATCCGATCGCTCGTGTGACTGCCAAGATCGCCGTCGGTATGGCACTGGAGGATATCGCTATTGCCAACACCACCGCCGCGTTTGAGCCGCGTCTGGACTACGTCGTGGCCAAGTTGCCGCGTTTCCCGTTTGATAAATTCGCCACCGCGCCCAACACGTTGGGCACTCAAATGAAGGCGACCGGTGAGGTCATGGGTATCGGCTCCAATCTGGAGGAATGCCTGCTGAAATCGGTGCGGTCTCTGGAGACCGGTGTCTGCCACTTCCACCTGGCGAAATTCGACAGCTTCGGTGATCAGGAGCTGCGCGACTATCTGGGCGAGTTCCACGACGACAACATCTTCGTTGTCGCGGAGCTGCTGCGTCGCAAGGAGAGCGTTGAGAGTCTGTACGACCTGACCAAGATCACGCCGTACTTCCTTGAATCCATCAAAAAGATCGTGGATATGGAGATCACGCTGTGCGCCAACCCCGGCGACGTCGAGGTGCTGCGCCAGGCCAAGCAGATGGGCTTCGGCGACAAGTTTATCGCCGGTCTGTGGCGTATGACCGAGATCGAGCTGTACGAGCTGCGTCGTAAGCACGGTCTGTTCCCGGTATACCGTATGGTGGATACCTGCCATACCAACGCCTATATTCCGTACTTCTATTCGTCCTACACCGGCCAGAATGCATCCAAGCTAACCGACCGCAAGAAGATCGTGGTGCTGGGCGCCGGACCGATCCGTATTGGTCAAGGTGTGGAATTCGACTATTCCACCGTCCACGCCGTTACTACCATCAAAAAGGCGGGCTACGAAGCCATCATCATCAACAACAACCCCGAAACGGTGTCCACGGACTACACCACGGCAGACAAGCTCTATTTTGAGCCGCTGACCCCCGAGGACGTGATGAACATCGTGGAAATGGAGCGCAAGCTGAAGGAAAACCAGGACTTTGAGACCCTGAAGGCCGCCAAGGCTATGGGCTTCAGCGACAAGTTCATCGCCAAGCTGTGGAACACCACCGAGCTGGCTGTCTACAACCTCCGCAAGGAACGGAATCTGTTCCCCGTCTTCAAGATGGTGGACACCTGCCATACCGGTGCCTATATCCCCTACTTCTACTCCTCCTACACCGGCGAGAACACCTCCCGGCTGACTAACAAGAAGAAGATCGTGGTTCTGGGCGCAGGCCCCATCCGCATCGGCCAGGGCGTGGAACTCGACCACTTCACCGTTCACGCCGTCATGACCATCAAGAATGCCGGTTACGAAGCCATCATCATCAACAACAACCCCGAAACCGTCTC
>JAZNKN010000007.1:0-16712 GCA_045578625.1 Acutalibacteraceae bacterium
ACTTTACGGCAACGCAAGGACGGACGGTGGGAAGGCCGAGTGGTGGTCGGCTACGATGATAAGGGATTGCCCATCACCAAAAACGTCCTCGCTCACACCAAGACCGAATGCGCCGAGAAGCTTGAAAAACTGAAAGAGGAATACCGACCGCCGAGCACGCGGTGCAAGCCGGATATGCCGTTCGGCGATTGGATGGAGTTCTGGTACGAGAACTATTCCAAGCCTGCCATCCGACCGCTGACACAGCGAAACTATGAGAATCGCATCTACGACCACATCATTCCCGAGATCGGCAAGATACCGCTGAATAAACTGACGCAGAATGACCTGCAGCAGTTTTATGCACGGTTGAAACAAACGGGTCGAAAACAGTATGTTGAGAAATACGGTCCCGGTTTATCTGACCGCATGGTGCGTGCCTGCCACGCAAGCTGTCGCATGGCACTTGAAAAAGCGGTAGCCGAAGGACTGATACGGGTCAATCCTGCAATCGGGTGTAAATTACCGCCTAAGAAAGCGAGGGAAATGCAGGTGCTCACCAAGGACGAGCTACAGCGATTCCTCGCCCAGGCCAAAGAAGACGGATACTACGAGCTGTTCCTGCTGGAACTCGGCACGGGGATGCGCCGAGGGGAGCTGATGGGATTGCAATGGGATGACCTCAACTTCCAAACGGGAGAATTGCACATCGTCCGTCAGGCGTGTGCAGTGAACGGAAAAATTGAGATATCTACACCCAAGACTAAAAGTTCCATCCGCACGGTAGTGTTACCGCCGTCGCTGGTAGAGGTGCTCAAAGCCTACAAGGAAACGGTGAATTCAAAGTGGATGTTTCCATCACCGCAAAATCCCGACGTGCCGAGATATCCTACCTCGGTCAGCGATATTCTGTCAACTCTCCTCAAACGGGCGGGATGCAAGCACGTGCGGTTCCACGATCTGCGTCATACCTTCGCTACAATGGCACTCGAAAACGGTATGGATGTGAAAACACTGTCGGCGATGATAGGTCATGTTTCTGCCGCAACAACGCTTGATATTTACAGTCATATGACCGATACCATGCAGATGCAGGCAGCAGTGAATATCGACCGCAAAATCGGCAAAACGGACGCACAGATGCCTGAGGTAGAGGAATCACCCGAGGAGACGGCGAAACCGCCCGTAAACGCCCCGTGTGCGCCCACAGAGCCCCATCCCGAACCAGTCCCGAGAAAGATACGCAAGAGCGGCACTGGATGCCTGTATCAGATCAATGACAACCTGTGGGAAGGCAGCTTCTTCCCCCGTCTGCCGAATGGCAAACGCAAGAAATTCAACGTCTACGCCGAAACGAAAGAGCAATGCGAAGCCAAGCTCGCCGAGATGATTGAAAGAGTTAAAGCAGAGATTGCGGAGGAAAAGGCAAAACTAAAAGAGGGCGCCGACTAAGGCACCCTCAACATTTGGTTTGCAGTAAACAAAGAAAAAGCAGTTAAGACCTAATGATCATAACTGCTTAATCCTGCTATAGTTGTTATGGGCCCATAAAGGATATTAGATTGTACCCCTTTTCCTTGCCGACTTTCAGCATATATTCCATCCTGTAAAGGAAGCGTTGATAAAAATCAATAACGAGATCCACTTCGGTATTATCCTCTGTAGGTCTGTTAGCGTTGTATGCTGCGACCTCTTCTGCGTTGAGGTCTTTCGCATAAATCAGTTGGTAAGTAGCGGTGCCTCGCTTGATTTTCAGTTTTTTGGTATATTCCGTTTCTTTCCCGGAAGCCAAAGCATCGACAGTATCCGTAATGTCCTTTAGAACACTTACCATCTGCTCGAATGTGAAGTAATTATGCTCCAAGTACCATTCAAAGCCGGAAACGTCTTTTCTTTGCTTATTCGCCTCAAGTTCTTCGTCGAAATACTCGTAGAGAAAGGGCGTAAGGTATTGGGCGACATCATCCTCTTCAATGGAGATTTCTGCACTTCGCATTTCTGCAACACTATCCAAATCGCCAGTATCTTCATAATCAATTATGCGAACAGGCATAATCCAGAAATAAGACGAACTGTCGTGGCCATCAACGATGCCGATTTCTCTTTTGAAAATATCTCTGCCGATGGTTATTAACGAAAGTTCCTTTATTTGCGAAACAACCTGGGCATTATCGTAATGGTTTGTTACGGCAACAGCAAGCAGCTTTTGGACTCCCTCAAAAGATTTATGGCAGATATCCGACTCTAACAAAAAACAATGGATCGTGTGATAGATGATATTATCGGACATATATTTTGCAAAATCCTCTTTGAGCAAACCAAGCATATCGCGGATGCACAGTTGGGAGGAATTACACAACCGCATAAAATCATTTTCGCTTTTGGGGAAAATTCCGTTCATCGCGTCCATGAGTTCTTCTTTTGTTACTTCATCATAATTTGCCACTGTTAGGTAGTCGTTACCAGCATTCGAGTGCTTGCGCCAATACTTATGCTTGGGGTTGTAGATGTAGTAAAGAAACCCGTTATGGGTTATAAAAATCATATTCTCTTGAGAAAACTTTACCGCTTCAAAAGTATCAAACAGTTTCATAATTTATCACCTTCCTTCGGGAGTTGCTTTAATTATATCATACTATCTGTCCAATTAAAAGGACTTTGAATATCCTTTTTATAATAGATATCTGTTTTCGGAAAAATGAACCCAAGCACTGATGCAATGCTTGGGTTCAAATTTGGTCCGAGTGACAGGGATCGAACCTGCGGCCTGATGGTCCCAAACCACCCGCGCTCCCAGCTGCGCCACACCCGGATATATATTCGATTTTTTAAGTTTTTGCGTGGAAGTGGGACAAACTGTGGTCAAACTCAAAATTCACGCTTTTTTGAGTTCTCTCAAACAGCCGAAAATCCGCATTGTTAAAGGCTTTTCGGGACTTTCTTATTTTCTCGGCTATAACCGCCCGACACGCTCCCAAACCAGGCGCTCTACCGGGTGAGCTACACCTCGTGATTGCCGCGCCCTGCGGCGCTTTTTTATTATATACATTTTGGAAAGCGGTGTCAAGGTTATTTGCAGTTTCGGCAGGGACAGGCAAAAATCGACGGTGGGGTGCATAGAGTGTGAGGAAGGGGGAGAGCGTATGGTTTTGATGGCCTTGTGGGACGCGGTATCGCGCATTTTTTTTATGGCGTTGCAGGTGGTCAACTCGGGGTCGTTTCCGCATCCGCTGACCGCACAGCAGGAGCAGGAATACTTGATCGCCTACCACGAGCGGGGCGATCAGGCGGCGCGTAACAAGTTGGTGGAGCACAATCTGCGGCTGGTGGCGCACATCATCAAAAAGTATTACAGCTCCGTGCGTGATCAGGACGACCTGATCTCCATTGGTACCATCGGGCTGATGAAGGCGGTCAACACGTTCGACCACACCAAGGGGGTGCGTCTGGCGACTTACGCCTCGCGCTGCGTGGAGAATGAGATCCTGATGTATTTCCGCGCCAACCGCAAGACGGCGCAGGACGTGTCGATCATGGAGCCGATCGAGACCGACAAGGAGGGTCACACGCTGACGCTGATGGACGTCATCGCTGCAGAGGATACCATCGCGGACGATCTGGAGCTTAAGATCAACGCGACCAAGCTGTATCGGTATATGGAGGAGACGCTGGACGACCGCGAAAAGGAGATCCTCTGCCGGCGGTACGGTCTGACGCAGGAGCCGATGACCCAGCGCGAGGTGGCGAGGTGCCTCAATATCTCACGCAGCTATGTGTCGCGCATCGAGAAAAGGGCGCTGGAAAAGCTGCGTCGGAGGTTTGAGCGTGGGGACGTACGTCCGGCGTGTGTTCGTCGTCATCGTCCGTGACGCGTTTATGAATTTTATGCGAATTTTGATTTTTGTGTGGACAAGTGACGAAAGTTCGTGTACAATAAGGGTATTGTAGTTTTCAAGGAGGATATCTTCTATGACTTTGAAACGAATTCTGCGCCCGGCGATGGCGTTGCTGCTGGCGGCAGCGTGCCTGTTTTGCGCCGCGTGCTCTACCCCGAAGGTTGCTATGACAGTCGGCGGTAAGGATTACGAGATGGGCGACTACCTTGCCTATCTGTACAACACGGTCAGCTCGGATTACACCGTGATGATGTACAGCTATTACTACGGTCAGCAGATGGGCTACGGCACCAATGTTCTGTCAGCGACGGATCTGGGCCTGACCTACGGTGATTCCACGCAAGCCATCACCCTCAACGATTACATTCACTACGTCACGCAGGACACCATCTATCGTCAGCGTGCGATGGAACTCATGTTGCAGGAAGAAGGCATTTCCTGGGATAAGGATGAGCTCGCCAAGGTGGAAGCGGACATCAAGAACGCCGGTCTGGAAAAGGACGCGTTCATCGAGATGGGCTTCTCCAACGAGCGGTATATCAATATGTATAAAGCGGTGACGCTCAACGAGATGTCGCTGTTCAACGGCCGTTACAACAAGGGCGGCACCAAGGAAGTGCCGGAGACCGAGATCCGCAAGTATTTTGACGAGAACTACCTCAGCTACTTCATCATCGAGGAGTCTCTGGTGGACAGCAGCGGTGCTGCGATCTCTACCGCCAAGGAGGACGGCCTGAAGGAGATCATGGGCAAGGTCGTTTCCACTTTCGAGGGCTACAAGGACGAGGAAAAGACCGTTGAGAACTTCCAGAAGCTGTATCACCAGTATCTGGCCGACAAGACGGCACTGGAAGCGAAGCTGAAGGCTGACGCCGACAAGCAGAAGGAAGACACCGACAAGGAGGCTGCGGATAAAGAGGATAAGAAGACCGACACGACCGGTTCTACCGCCGCGCCGACTACCACGACCTCTACCACCGTGACCACCACGACCACCGGCACCACCACGACCACGACTGGCAGCTCCACCGGCAGCTCTACCGGCTCCACTGACAAAGAGGAGAAGGAAGAGGATCTGGCGCGTACCGATTCCATCATCGAGGATATGGATGAGGAGCTGGTCAAGGCTGTGCAGGGTGTGAAGCTGGCAGACGGCAAGACCTGCGCGATCGAGCTGGTCGAGTACAAGAAGAGCGGCACCACCGATACGCTGGCGGTCATCTTCCGTCTGGATCCCGAAGCCCAGCGCGGCAAGGACAGCAAAGGCAAGGAGATCGACTACTATGAGGAAAGCCGCGACAAGACGCTGCAGTACCTGAAGTACGACCAATTCTCCGCCGACGTGGATGCCAAGGTCAAGACCCTGAAGGCTTCCGCGAAGCTGAACAAAAGGGCGTTCAAGGCCGTCGAAATGGCCAAGCTGCTGGGTCTGGAATAATCAAGCAAACACAGCCCCCGACGTTTTGTCGGGGGCGTTTTTGTTTGGCGGGCGTTGTATGGGTCGTGTGGGGCAACCCCTCCACCGCGCAAGGCGCGGTCCCCCTCCCCTATTAGGGGGGCTTATTTTGGCCCCCTACAATCTTAAACCCGCAACGAAAATTCTGAATTTTGGGCTTGACAAATGCCGAAGGCTGTGATATACTTGCGTTTGCAATTGCGGCTTTAGCTCATCTGGTAGAGCGCCACCTTGCCAAGGTGGAGGTAGCGAGTTCGAGCCTCGTAAGCCGCTCCAAAGAAAAAGACCGAGTCAATCGACTCGGTCTTTTTGTGTTTTTAATGTCGCGTTTTATCCTCAAAGCATTCGCAGAAGCGGGCGCTGAAGGCGGGCGGCTCGTCCGCGACGTACAGGTGCGAAATATCGCCCATCCCCGCACAGCGAAGCGACGCGAGGCCTTGAACGCGCTCCTCGGTGTAAAAGGTGGTCACCGCGGTCGGTGCGGTGCAGACGTGCTGCCAGATCGTGTACGGTGAGCAGTTGAGCAGGTGCGAGAACAGTACGCCGGACAAGCCGTAATGGCACACAAACACCAAGGTGTCGTGGTTGGCGTGCTCGGCAAGATACTGTGTGCCGCTCCGAGGGTAACCGTGCTGCGCCAGTACGGCGTCGAATTGCGCACATACGTTGTCGTACGCCGCGGTAACTTCCGCGGATACGGTGTTGTCATTTCGCCATTCCGTGGGGGAGTACAGCGCGGGATGACGATTCATATAGTCGGGCAGGATGTCCCAACACAGCGTACAGTCGCGCGGGTAATCGACCTGTGCTTGTGCGTAGCTGAATTCCCGCAGCCATTCGCAGTATGCGGCGGTGAGTCCTAACCGCTGCAACGTCGGCTCGATGGTCAGCCGCGCACGGCCGAGAGTGGAGCAATACACCGCGTTGATGTCTTCACGGCAGAGTCGTTCAGCGAGCAACTCCGCTTCGCGCTGACCTTTTTCGGTCAAGCCGTCGATGGCGTAGTTCGGGTCGCCGTGGCGGATGATAAGCAGTTTCATGGTACGCACCCTCCTTCGCGGGCATTTTAGCACGTTTTTCCCACAAAAACAAGGTGCCTTTGCCGCCACGCACCGGCGGGGGGCGTTATATTCACAAAAAATTTACGCTTTTCCTCTCACGCCGCCTTGATTTGACAGCGTAAAAGTGGTATAATTCCCCTGTTTAACGGAAAGGAAGCAACGGTATGATCAAACAGCTTGCCAAATGCATTCGGGAATACCGCCGCCCCACGGTGCTGACCATCGTGTTTATTGCACTGGAAGCGGTCATCGAATGTCTCATTCCCTTTATCACCTCCGATCTTGTCAACCGTATCCAGGCGGGTGCGGATGTCGGTGAGATCGTCGAGACCGGCGCGCTGCTCGCGGTGATGGCGGTGCTGTCGCTTACCTGCGGCGGTATTGCGGGCTTCACCTGCGCCAAGGCCTCGGCCGGCTTTGCCAAAAACGTGCGGTACGACGTGTTCCACCGCATTCAGGGATTCTCCTTCGGCAACGTGGACAAGTTCTCCACCTCGTCGCTCGTCACGCGTCTGACCACCGATGTCAATAACGTGCAGATGGCGTATATGATGCTCATTCGCGTGGCCATCCGTGCGCCCTTGCTGCTCGTGTTTTCCATCATTATGGCGTACATTATGGGCGGCGCGTTGGCGACCTCGTTCGTGGTCATCATTCCGGTACTGGCGACGGGTCTGCTGCTGGTGGCGCGCAAGGCGATGCCCGCCTTCCGCCGCGTGTTCAAGAAGTACGACCGCCTGAATGAGTCCATTGAGGAAAACGTGCGCGGAATGCGTGTGGTCAAGGGGTTCTCGCGTGAGCCGTACGAAAAGAAGAAGTTTTTCGCCGCCGCCGACGATATTCGCGGCGACTTCACCCGCGCCGAGCGCGTGGTGGCGCTCAATGCTCCCATTATGCAGTTGTGCGTCTATTTCAATATGATCTTCGTGATGCTGGTCGGCTCGCGTATGGCGATCACCAGTGCCGGTGAGGTCATCAATCTCGGTCAGATGACCGCCATGCTGACCTACGGTATGCAGATCCTGATTCAGCTGATGATGCTGTCCATGATCTACGTGATGCTGACTATGTCGGCCGAGTCTATCAAGCGTATCACCGAGGTGCTGAGCGAGGAGTCCACTATTACCAACCCCGCCGATCCGATCACGCAGGTGGCGGACGGCTCGATTGATTTCAATGGCGTCAGCTTCAAGTATTCCGAGGGGGCGGAGCGCTTCGCCTTGGAGAACATCGACCTGCACATCCGTTCGGGCATGACGGTGGGTATTCTCGGCGGTACCGGTTCGAGCAAGACCACGCTGGTGCAGCTCATTCCGCGTCTGTACGACACCACGGTAGGGTCGGTATCGGTCGGCGGCGTGGACGTGCGTCGCTATGATCTGGACACCCTGCGCGGTGCGGTGGCGATGGTGCTGCAAAAGAACCTGCTGTTCTCCGGCTCGATCAAGGAAAACCTCCGTTGGGGCAACCCCGACGCCACCGACGAGGAGTTGGAGGAGGCCTGCCGTCTGGCGCAGGCGGATGAATTCATCCGTTCCTTCCCCGATGGCTACGATACCTTTATCGAACAGGGTGGTACCAACGTTTCGGGCGGTCAGAAGCAGCGTCTGTGCATTGCGCGTGCGTTGCTCAAGCGCCCCAAGATCCTGATTTTGGACGACTCCACCAGTGCAGTGGATACGCGTACCGATTCGCTCATCCGCGCGGGCTTCCGCGTGTATATCCCCGAGACCACCAAGATCATCATCGCGCAGCGTGTGGCATCGGTGCAGGACGCCGACCTCATTCTGGTGATGGAAAACGGCACAGTGGTCGCCTCCGGTACGCACGACGAGCTGTTGCAGACTAGCGACATTTACCGCGAGGTCTATGAGCAGCAGACGAATGGGGGTGGGGACGATGAGTAAGCCGATGAAACGCCCGATACCGCCCAAGGGCGCGCGCCGCATCGATTTCCGCGCGTTGGGTCGCGTGGTGGGGCTGCTGTTCCGTTCCTATCCGGTACTGGTGCCGATTGCGATGTTCTGCGCGATCTTCTCCTCGCTTGTCTCCGCGATCCCGGCGCTGTTTACGCAGCGCGTGATGGCGGTCATCGAGGAATACGTCCGTACCGGCAATACCGATTGGGCGACGGCGGCGGAGCGCATCGTTCCGCTGGTCAGCGTCCTGCTCGGGCTGTACGTGCTGTCCATCGTGTTCATCACGCTGCAAGGACAGCTGATGGCGTACATCACGCAGGGCTTCTTGAGCAAGCTGCGCTGCCGTATGTTCGACGGCATGCAGGACCTGCCCATCAAGTATTTTGATACCCACAAGCACGGCGATATTATGAGTCACTACACCAACGACATCGACACCCTGCGTCAGCTGGTGGCACAGTCGCTGCCGAGCCTGCTGCAGTCCTCGGTGATCGTGGTGACGGTGTTGTCCATCATGCTGTATTACAGCGTGTGGATGACGCTGGTGGTGCTGTGCGGTGTGGTCGCGATGTTTCTCGTATCCGGCAAGATCGGCGGCGGCTCTGCCAAGTACTTTGTCCGTCAGCAGCAGGCGGTGGGTAAGACCGAGGGTTTCGTGCAGGAAATGATGAACGGTCAGAAGGTCATCAAGGTATTTTCGCACGAGGAAGCGGTCGGCAAGGATTTCGACGCGCTGAACGAGGAACTGTTCAACGACAGCTACCGCGCCCACGCGTTTGCCAACTCGCTGGGTCCGATCGTGATGAACATCGGTAACATTCTCTACGTGCTGATCGCGCTGTTTGGCGGCATCTTCATTGCCTCGGGCGCGCAGAATATTGGCTTCTCCGGCCTGCCGTTCTCGGTGGCGCTGGTGGTGCCGTTCCTGAATATGACCAAGCAGTTTACCGGTAACGTCAACCAGTTCTCGCAGCAGATCAACTCGGTGGCAATGGCGCTCGCTGGTGCGGGTCGTATGTTTGCGCTGATGGATCAGCAGCCGGAGGCGGACGAGGGCTACGTCACGCTGGTCAACGCCGAGATCGCCGCGGACGGCACCGTGACCGAAATGGATCGCCGTACCGGTCAGTGGGCGTGGAAGCACCCGCATACCGACGGCACGCTGACCTACACGCCGCTGCGCGGTGACGTGACGCTGAACAACGTGGACTTTGGTTACGAGGAAGGCAAGCCGGTGCTGCACGACGTTTCGGTGTACGCTGAGCCGGGCCAGAAGGTCGCGTTTGTCGGTGCCACCGGCGCAGGTAAGACCACCATCACCAACCTCATCAACCGTTTTTACGACATTGCGGATGGCAAGATCCGCTACGACGGTATCAACATCAACAAGATCCGCAAGTCGGATCTGCGGCGCTCGCTGGGCATTGTGCTGCAGGACACGAATCTGTTTACCGGCAGCGTGATGGACAACATCCGCTACGGCCGCCTGGACGCGACCGACGAGGAATGCCGCGAGGCGGCGCGTTTGGTGGGTGCGGACGATTTCATCACCCGTCTGCCGCAGGGCTATGCCACCGAACTGTCCAACAACGGCGCGAATCTGTCGCAGGGTCAGCGGCAGCTCATCGCCATTGCCCGCGCGGCAGTGGCCGATCCGCCGGTGATGATCCTGGACGAGGCGACTTCCTCTATCGACACCCGCACCGAGGCAATCGTTTCCCGCGGTATGGATAAGCTGATGGAGGGACGCACGGTGTTCGTCATTGCGCACCGTCTGTCCACCGTCAAGAATTCCGATGTCATTATGGTGTTGGAAAAGGGCCGTATCATCGAGCGCGGCAGCCACGACAAGCTCATCGAGGAGCGTGGCACTTACTATCAGCTGTACACCGGTGCGTTTGAATTGGAGTAACAGAAATGCCGCGATACCGCATCGCGGCTTTTCTTTTTGTGCTGTACCGGGTTCGGACAAATTCTCGCGGGGCGCCTTCGACGCCCCGCGCAGGGCTCGCGCAGGTTTGGGTGGAACGACACGCAGGTCGTTCCCTACGGAGTAACAATGGGGTTGTGCGAAGAAACCCCTCCCGCATCTTTACGATGGTGGGCTCGCGCAGGTGTTTTTTATTGCACACCCCTTGCAACCCTTTCGACAATGTGCTACAATACCGATGGTAAGAAAGTGAGGCGCTGTTATGCAGACTCGTTCCACGATATGTCGCTGGGCGATGTGGATATTGTATCCCATCGTGCTGTTTTTCCAGTTCAGTGCGATCTATGGCACGCTGACCGGTACGGCGGCCAATTCTCTGGAGATCCGTCCGACCGTCAACCTGATGATGATCGTGACCTTTTTGTTTTTCCTCACCGTCACGGCGTTCCTGATCGTGCCGCTGCTGTACAAAAACAAGCGCGCCGCGTATCTGGTCGCTCTGGTCACGCTCATCGTGGCGGCGGTGCTGTCGGTGCTGTTCGTACCGATCGCCCTCAAGCTGCACGACTATTTCGGTGGCACGCACGTCACCACCGGTGGCGAGATCGGCCTGAGCGTGTGGGACGTTATCTATCGTCACATGTCGCCGCTGCTGTTTCCGGCGCTGATGATTCCGGTGTTTCTGGATCTGCGCGAAGCGGAGAACGACCGCCGCTATGCCGAGGAAAACGAGCAGATCCCCAGTGTACTCGGCGGACTCAGCGATTTCCGTCTATCCAGGCTGCCGGAGGAGGAAGACCGTCCTGTGCGCGAAAAGCGCTCGGTGCGCCTGCGCCGCCGGAAGGAGCAGGAAAAGAACCACAAGTGATGAAAAGCCGCCCGCGGGCGGCTTTTTTCGGAGGTAAGTCTTATGCTGTCACCGCTGTTTGAACAACGGATGCGCCGTCTGCTCGGCGAACGGTACGACGCGCTCTCTGCTGCGCTCACCGCGCCGCTGACCGTGCGCGGTCTGCGTGTCAACACCCTCAAATGCTCGCCCGAGCGTCTGGCGGGCTGTCTCGGTCTGCCGCTCAGTACCGTGCCGTTTTCCGAGGTGGGTTTCGTTACCGAAGCACCGTTCCGTGCCGGCAGCGATCCGCTGCATCACGCCGGTGCGTATTATATGCAAGAGCCGTCCGCAATGTCAGCGGTCACCCTGCTGTCACCTCAACCGGGCGAGCGGGTATTGGATCTGTGCGCCGCTCCCGGCGGCAAATCCACGCAGATCGCCGCCGCACTGGCGGGCAGCGGTCTGTTATGGGCCAACGAGTACGTCCCCGCCCGCGCCCGCGTGCTGGCGCAAAATCTGGAGCGGTGCGGTGTGCGCAACGCCGCCGTTTCCTGCGGGGATACCGCACGTCTGGCCGAGGCGCTGCCCGACTGGTTCGACGCGGTACTGGCCGACGTGCCTTGCTCGGGGGAGGGGATGTTCCGCAAAGAGCCGCAGGCACTCACCGGTTGGAGTGAGGACAACATTCGTCTGTGCGCGGTGCGCAGCGCCGAGATCCTAGATAACGCTGCCCGCTGTGTGCGTCCTGGCGGTCGTCTGGTCATGTCCACCTGCACCTTTGCTCCGGAGGAGAACGAATGGGCCATCGTGCGGTTTCTGCGGGATCATCCCGATTTTTCGTTGGAGGAGGTCGCCGTGCCGTTCGGTGAGTGCGGCTTCGATGCGGATACCATTGCGCCGTTCGGTGACCCCGAACTACTGCTCTTTGCCCGACAGCTGCCGCTGTCGCGCTGCCGCCGTATTTTTCCGTGGCACGGTGGTGAGGGTCACTTTTTGGCACGGCTGCGCCGCGCGGGGGAAGCGACCTCGCCGTGTGTGTCCGCGCCGCCGCCGATCGACCGCAGCGGGGCGGTGGAGGCCGCCCGCGCGTTGTATGAGGCGTGCTTTATTGCTCCACCGGTGGGTACGTTGGTGCGTACCGGCGACACGGTGCGTCTGCTGCCGGCGGAGCTGCCCGCTGCACCGGGCGTTCATGTGCTGTGTGCGGGTGTCGCCGTCGCACAGGTGATGTCGGGGCGTAGCCTCCGTTTGGAGCCGTCACACGCGCTGTTTCAATCGGCACAGCCCGCGGATTGCCGCCGCTTGGTGGATCTTTCGCGGGACGATGCGCGTCTTGCCGCCTTTTTGCGCGGGGAGGAGCTGAACGTCAGCGGCGAGGACGGCTGGACCGGCGTGGCGGTGGAGGGCGTGCTGACCGGCTTCGGCAAGCAGGTCGGCGGTCGCCTGAAAAACCGCTATCCCAAAGGGCTGCGGCTGCTGCACGGCTGATTTTTGGGTAATTTGGGGGATATCATCTTTTCTTGTGCGCAACGCTTGCCATTTTCGGTGGCGTTTGGTATACTGAAGCAGGAATAGTTTTACAAGCCTTAAGGAGGATTATGTATGAGCAATACGTATTATCTGGCAGTAGACATCGGTGCATCCAGTGGTCGTCACATTCTGGCGCACACTGAAAACGGCAAGATCGTGCTGGAGGAGGTACACCGCTTTAAGAATGGCTTGGTCGAGAAGAACGGTCACCTCTGCTGGGATACCGAGATGCTGTTTGCGGGCATCGTCGAGGGCATGAAGAAATGCGGCGAGTTGGGCAAGATCCCGCAGTCGATGGGTATCGATACCTGGGGTGTGGACTTCGTGCTGCTGGATGACAACGGTGCGGTGTTGGGTGATACCGTTGCCTACCGCGACAGTCGCACCGAGGGAATGGACGCGGAGGTATACGCTTGCGTTCCGGAACAGGAGCTGTATGCGCATACCGGCATCCAGAAGGCAATGTATAACACTATCTACCAGATGATGAGTCTGAAAAAGACGCAGCCGGAGCTGCTGGAAAAGGCATCACAGATGCTGATGATTCCGGCGTATTTCCACTATCTGCTTACCGGCGTGGGCGTCAACGAATACACGCTCGCGACCACTACCAATCTGGTCAACGCCGAGACCAAGGAGTGGGACGGCGCGCTGTTGGATAAGCTGGGCTTCCCGCGCCGTCTGTTCGGCCGCATCGGGCAGCCGGGCGAGACGGTCGGCAAGCTGACCGACGCCATCGCCGCCAAGGTGGGCTACACCTGCGACGTGGTGTTGCCCGCCATGCACGACACCGGCTCTGCCGTGGCCGCCGTCCCCGCGAACGACGATGATTTCCTGTACATCAGCTCCGGCACGTGGTCGCTGCTGGGTGTCGAGCGCATGACCCCCGATTGTAGCGAGGCGAGCCGTCAGCTGAACTTCACCAACGAGGGCGGCGTGGAGTATCGCTTCCGCTACCTCAAGAATATTATGGGTCTGTGGATGCTGCAGTCGATCAAGCGCGAGCTGAACGACGAATATGGCTTCGGTGAGCTGTCGGATCTGGCGCGTGCCGCCGAGATCACCTCACTGGTGGACGTGGACGATATGCGCTTCCTTGCCCCCAAGAGCATGATCGAGACGGTCAAGGCGCTGTGCGCCGAAGCGGGTCAGCAGGTGCCGCAGACGGTCGGTGAGGTGTGCAAGGTCGTGTACCTCAGCCTGTCGCAGTGCTACGGCCGCGCCGTGCGCGAGATGGAGCAGGTCACCGGCAGAACGTACAGCCGTCTGCACATCGTCGGCGGCGGTTGTCAGGATGGCTACCTCAACGAGCTGACCGCCGAGGCCACCGGCAAGGCGGTATACGCCGGCCCGATCGAGGCGACCGCTTTGGGCAATCTGTTGGTGCAGATGCTCGCCGCGGGCGAGTTTGCGTCGTTGGCAGAGGGCCGTGAGGCGATTGCCCGCTCCTTTGACGCGAAGGGCGTGTGAGCCGTGAATGGCTATGAAAGCACCCGCACGGTCCCATTGTAACGTCACCCGCCACATTCCTATACGCAAATCTGAAAAAAGACTTGCATTTTCTAAAAACCTGTGGTATACTATGCCATGATGATAGTATGTAGTAAAGGAGTGGGGCGACCCGCTCCTTTGCGTTTGTAAGGAGTGTCATCATGGCAGAAAAGAAACACGCCGGCGGAGCCGGCATCGCGGCGGTCTGTCGGGAACTGGCCCTGCCGCACGCGGAAAGTCTCGGTCTGTCGCTGTGGGACGTGCGGTTTGTTAAGGAGGGCGCGGATTGGTTCCTGCGCTACACCATTGACAAGCCGGAGGGTGTCTCCATCGACGACTGCGTGGCACTGACCCACCTGCTCAATCCGGTGCTGGACAAGGCAGACCCTATCCCGCACTCGTATTGCTTGGAGGTCACGTCGCCCGGTATTGAGCGCGAGCTGACCCGTCCGGAGCATTTTGAAGCCTATTTGGGCGAACCGGTCACGGTGCGGCTCATCCGTCCGTTGGAGGACGGACAGCGGGAATTTGTCGGCCTGCTTTTGGCGCGGGACGACACTACGCTTTCCTTGGAACTGGAAAGCGGCGAACAACGGCAATTTGCCCGGAAGGATATCGCGGCGGTCCGCGTCGTGGATCTCTGGGACGATGATAGTATAACGGAGGAATGACACGACATGAGTGGTAATGCGGAATTTTTTGAGGCACTGCGGTTGCTGGAAAAGGAAAAAGGCATCGACGGCGCGTACCTGCTGGAGAAGATCCAGGCGGCGATCGTGCTGGCAGTGAAAAAGGACTTCGGCGGCAAGGAAAACATTGTGGTCAAGACCGACCCCGCCACCGGCGAATTCGCCGTCTCGCTGTTCAAGCGGGTCGTCGATGAGGTGGAGGATCCTGATGAGGAGATGCTGCCGGAGGAAGCGGTAAAGTATAAGAAGACCGCCAAGGTCGGCGACACCGTGGAGATCAAGCTGGAGACCCGTCAGTTCGGCCGCATCGCGGCACAGACGGCGAAGCACGTCATCCGTCAGGGCATCCGCGAGGCGGAGCGTGGCCAGAAATTCTTGGAGTTCCAGCGTCACAATCAGGAACTTGTTACCGCGCTGGTCAGCCGTGTGGATCCCCGCACCGGTGCTGCTACCGTGGAGATCGGCAAGTCCGAAGCCGTGCTGCCCAAGACGGAGCAGGTTGGCGACGAGGAGCTGCGTGAGGGTATGCGCGTGAAGGTCTACGTTGTGGATGTTAAGGATACCGAAAAGGGTCCCCGCGTACTCATTTCTCGCACGCATCCGGGTCTGGTCAAACGCCTGTTCGAGATGCAGGTTCCCGAGATCTACGACGGCACCGTCGAGATCAAGGCTGTCTCGCGTGAGGCCGGCTCTCGCACCAAGATGGCGGTGTTGGCACACGATGAAAACGTGGATGCGGTCGGTGCGTGTATCGGCGCGAAGGGCGCTCGCGTAGCCGAGATCGTGGAAGAACTCGGCGGCGAAAAGATCGACATTATCGAATACAGCGAGGAGCCGGAGAAGTTCATCGCTGCGGCACTGGCACCCGCTAAGGTCGTGGGTGTTGAGGTTGATCCGGAGGGCGCTAAGGCTTGCCGCGTCACTGTTCCGGACGGCCAGCTCTCGCTCGCTATCGGCAACAAGGGTCAGAATGCCCGCCTTGCCGCCCGCCTGACCGGTTGGAAGATCGACATCCGTCCGGAAAGCGGCTTCTACGGCGAGGATCAGGAATAAGACAGCAAAGGGGAGGGCATTATGCCGTCTGTCAAGCGTGTACCGCTGCGGAAATGTACCGGCTGCGGTGAAATGAAACCGAAAACTCAATTGGTACGGGTGGTCAAGAGTCCGGAGGGTGAGCTGTCGCTCGACCTCACCGGCAAGAAACCGGGACGCGGTGCGTACGTCTGCACCGATCCGGTGTGCTTGGCGGCCGCTCGCAAGGCACGTCGGCTGGAAAAGGCGTTCGCCTGTCAGATCCCCGATACACTATACGAAGCATTAGAGGAGCTGCAAGCCCATGAATGAGGAAAAGCTGGTCGGTCTGCTGGGCATGTGCCGCCGCGCCGGTCGCTTAACCGTCGGCTTTGATGCCGTGGTCGCGCTGTGCCGCGAAAAGCAGGTGCTGCTGATGCTTTCAGCGGATGCGTCACCGCGCACCGAACGGCAGCTGTCCTTTCAGGCGGGGGAGACCCCCGTTTACCGCCTGCCGCTGGATCGGGAGCAAACGGCGCACGCTGTCGGCTCATCCAAGCCCATTGCGGTGCTTGCAACCACCGATCCCGGCTTCATCCGAGCGCTCAGCTCGCTCTTAACTTCACCACAAGAGGAGGAATCCCGATATGATGATTAAATATCGCGTCAGTGAGGTCGCCAAGGACTTCGGCGTTCCGAGCAAGGAGGTCATTGCCCTGCTTTCTCGGTTCTCCGACACGCCCAAGAAAAGCGCTACCGCACTGCAGGAGGACGAACTGGATCTCGTTTTTGAATATCTGACCCAGAAATACAATAAGGACAATCTGGATGACTACTTCGCCGAGGCGGATCGTCGCCGCGAGGAGAAGAAGGCCAGCGCGAAGTCCGCGCCTGCGCCCAAAGCGCCGGTCGCGAAAGAGG
>JAZNKN010000008.1:0-25596 GCA_045578625.1 Acutalibacteraceae bacterium
GGGTGAAAAAGGTGACAAGGGTGACCAGGGCGAGCAAGGTATCCAGGGTGAAAAGGGCGATAAGGGTGACCAGGGTGAGCAGGGCATCCAGGGTGAAAAAGGCGATAAGGGTGACCAAGGTGAGCAGGGCATCCAAGGCGAAAAAGGCGATAAGGGTGACCAGGGTGAGCAGGGCATCCAGGGTGAAAAAGGCGACAAGGGTGACCAGGGTGAGCAGGGTGTTGGCATCAAGAGTATTGCGATCGACAGCACCACTCGCAGCATGACCATTACCTTGACCAATGACCGTGAATTTGTTTTTGAAAATATTGTCGGTGCGGATGGTAAGGATGGCATTTCTCCGCAGATCCGTATCAACACCGAAACCAACGAATGGGAAATTTCCACCGATAACGGTGATACTTGGGTATCCACCGGCGTGAAAGCGACCGGCGAGCAGGGCGTCCAGGGTGAAAAGGGCGATAAGGGTGACCAAGGTGAGCAGGGCATCCAGGGTGAAAAAGGTGATAAGGGTGACCAAGGTGAGCAGGGCATCCAAGGCGAAAAAGGTGACAAGGGTGACCAGGGCGAGCAAGGTATCCAAGGCGAAAAAGGTGACAAGGGTGACCAAGGCGAGCAAGGTATCCAAGGCGAAAAAGGCGACAAGGGCGACCAAGGTGAGCAGGGCATCCAGGGTGAAAAAGGCGATAAAGGTGACCAGGGCGAACAGGGCATCCAAGGCGAAAAAGGTGACAAGGGTGACCAGGGCGAGCAGGGTATCCAGGGTGAAAAAGGTGAAAAGGGCGAGCAAGGTGATCCCGGTGCCGATGCCGTTGCACCTCAAGTTCGCATCAATACCGAAACCAATCTTTGGGAAATTTCGGTAGATGGCGGTCTGACTTGGACTGCGACCACCGTATTCGCCACCGGCGCGCAAGGCCCGCAGGGCGAAAAAGGTGATAAGGGTGACCAAGGCGAGCAGGGCATCCAGGGTGAAAAAGGCGATAAGGGTGACCAAGGTGAGCAGGGCATCCAAGGTGAAAAAGGCGACAAGGGTGACCAGGGCGAGCAGGGCATCCAGGGTGAAAAAGGCGATAAGGGTGACCAGGGCGAGCAAGGCATCCAGGGCGAAAAAGGTGACAAGGGTGACCAGGGCGAACAGGGCATCCAGGGTGAAAAAGGTGACAAGGGTGACCAGGGCGAGCAAGGTATCCAGGGTGAAAAGGGCGATAAGGGTGACCAGGGTGAGCAGGGCATCCAGGGTGAAAAGGGCGATAAGGGTGACCAAGGCGAGCAAGGCATCCAGGGTGAAAAAGGCGATAAGGGTGACCAAGGTGAGCAGGGCATCCAGGGTGAAAAAGGCGATAAGGGTGACCAGGGCGAGCAAGGCATCCAGGGTGAAAAAGGTGACAAGGGTGACCAAGGCGAGCAAGGTATCCAGGGCGAAGCCGGTAAAGATGGTAACGGCATCACCGGCATCACTGTCAACGAGGATAACTATCTTGTCATCACGCTGAAAGAGGGTGAACCCATCGTCATTGAGCAGTCTATCGTTGGCCCGCAGGGTGAACAGGGCGTTCAGGGCGAAAAAGGCGACAAGGGTGACCAAGGTGAACAGGGTGAGCAGGGCTATAGCATCAAATCGGTGCGTTTGACGGCTGATTATATGCTCGTTATCACGTTGGATAACGGCGTGGAGCTCGAGCCTGTCGGCCCCATTCGCGGCGCGCAGGGTGAACAAGGCATCCAGGGCGTTCAGGGTGAAAAAGGTGACAAGGGCGACCAAGGCGAGCAGGGCATCCAAGGTGAAAAAGGCGAGACCGGCGCTCAGGGCCCTCAAGGTGAACAGGGTATCCAAGGTGTTCAGGGTGAACAGGGCGAAGCCGGCTTGACTCCGTTCCTTTCCGTGGATGCCGAGGGCAACCTGTATGTGAAATACGGCGAAGACGGCACTGCTTCTCTCCTTGCCAACATCAAGGGGCCCAAGGGCGATAAGGGTGACCAAGGTGAAAAAGGCGACAAGGGTGACCAAGGCGAGCAGGGTGAGCAAGGCGAAACCGGTGCTGTCGGCCCGCAAGGTCCGCAGGGCGAACAAGGTGAGCAGGGTATCCAAGGTGAACAGGGTATCCAGGGCGAAAAAGGTGACAAGGGTGATCAAGGCGAGAAAGGTGAAACCGGTGCCACAGGCAGAGGTATACATAGAACAGAAATATCCGGTACCAAACTTATTATTTATTATACAGATAATACGTTTGAAGAGCATGATTTAAGCGGATTAGTGGGTGGCGGTAGCGAAGAAGACGATGTTTTGGAATATGTATTGCTTGATGACGGAACTTATGGTGTTAAAGCAGGAGAATTAGCACAATATAAGACAACAATAACCATCCCTGAAACGTATAAAGGAGTAGCAGTGACCCAAATTTTAGGCGACGGATTTGCAGGGTTAACAAGCATAGAAGAGATAATCCTTCCTGAAGGAATTACAACGATTGGTGTAAATGCTTTTTATGAGTGCATTTCTTTAAGTAGCATAAATCTCCCGTCCACAGTAATAAGCATTAAACAATATTCCTTTTATAATTGTACAGCTTTGACAAGTATCGCTATTCCAGCGTCAACTACATTTATCGGGAAATATGCTTTTTATGGTTCGGCGTTGCAAAACGTGGATTTTCCGCACACAAACAATTGGCAAATATCAAACTTTGACAGCTTTAATGGGAACAGTTACATTCAGGGAACTGAAACAGCGACGAACAAAGGAACACAAATTTTTAGCATTACTGGGAGCCAATATACTTATACTGCAAAGGATACAAGTTCTTACGCTGGTATGCTTACAAAGAGTATAACTTTCAGCTATGAAGACCAGTTTGGCGGTGGACACTACAAGTATTCAAGGTTGTTTACTGCCGATTGGATATGTTCTTAATGTTAGAGCAGAAAAGGAGAATAAAATGACCACTTTGTTAGAAATGACCAACGAAAAAATTATCAGTCAGGCGGAAGATGCGGTTAACGATGGGGTATACCGTGTAACTGAACCGATGCTGTGTGAGCTATTCAAAGCGTTTCCCGAAAACAAAGAGCCGTATCAAATCGCAGCAAAGGTCTTGTTGCTTGATAAGCTGTATTCTACGCAGTTGTTCCGTTATAAGGGTATGGACTTCTTGATGCAGGTCGTTGAAAACATCCGCACCATTCCTGATTTTGACGAGCGTGTGGCGAACGGCGATCCGACGGTGGTGCGTGAGATCTACCGCGGTTTTGAAAAGAAGCAATTTTCCTTTGCGACGAAATACTGTTGCCTGCATAATACGGTCGTTTACGGTAAGGATGATTACAGCATCTATGATTCCGCCGTTCGTAACCTGTTGCCCAAATACGCGAAGACGGTTGGGATCAAACTGACCGGCGCACAGATCGAGCAATGGTGCAAAGAGGATAACTACGAAGCATTTAACAAGGCGGTAGACGATGTGTTAAACGCGGCGGAGGTCCATATCAAAAATCGCAAGAGAAAATTCGATCTGTTTCTCTGGTCGCAAAGATGAGTCTCCCAACAATTATAGCAGTGTAGCGGAAAAGCAGGGCGAAAGCCCTGCTTTTTCTATTGCAGAATATGTAATAAGTGTGCTATACTAATCTGTAAGGAAAATTTTAGGGGGGATCGGTGTGGATATTCGGGTCGGTGACGTGCTGACGATGAAGAAGAGCCATCCGTGCGGCGGCGCGCGGTTTGCCGTGTTGCGTGTCGGTATGGATTTTCGTCTGCGCTGTGAGACCTGCGGTCACGAAATGATGATCCCCCGCGCCAAAGCGGAAAAGAATATCCGCGCCGTGGAGCGCGCCGACGGCGAGTAGCCTTACCTTTCGTAAAACAGACGAAAGGGAGGATGCCGGATGCTTAGTCGGCTGAAAGAGGTTGAAAAACGGTACGAGGAACTGATGGCGAGGCTGTGCGACCCTGCAGTGGTGTCGCAGGCGGAGCTGTACCGTTCGCTTATGAAGGAAAGCAGCGAGCTGGAGCCGCTGGTCACGACCTACCGTGCCTATGCCGCGGCACGTGCGCGGGAGAGCGAAGCGCGCGAGCTGTTGGACGGCGGCTTGGAGCGCGAGTTGCGCGAACTCGCCGAGGAGGAGCTTGCCGAAAGCCGCGAGACGGCGGAGCGGCTTGCGGAGGAACTGAAGATCTTATTGCTGCCCAAAGACCCGAACGACGAGCGCAACGTCGTTTTGGAGATCCGCGCGGGCGCGGGCGGCGAGGAGTCGGCGCTGTTTGCCGCCAATCTGCTGCGGATGTACACGCTGTACGCGCAGGCGTGCGGCTATCAGACCGAGATCGTTGGTGCTAATGAGACGGAGCTTGGTGGATACAAGGAGATCAGCTGTATGATCACCGGTCGGGGCGCGTACAGCCGTCTCAAGTTTGAGAGCGGCGTGCATCGCGTTCAGCGTGTGCCGGAGACCGAGACCAGTGGCCGTATTCACACCTCCACCGCGACGGTGGCGGTGCTTCCCGAAGCGGAAGAGGTGGAGCTGACCATCGCGCCGACCGATCTGCAGATCGATACCTACCGTTCCAGCGGTGCGGGCGGTCAGCATATCAACAAGACGGAATCCGCCATCCGCATCACCCATCTGCCTACGGGTATGGTGGTGGAGTGCCAGGACGAGCGGAGTCAGCATAAAAACAAGGAAAAAGCGATGCGCGTGCTGCGGTCGCGGTTGTATGAACAGCTGCAGACCGCGCAGCAGTCGGCGATCGCCGCCGACAGACGCGCGCAGGTGGGAACGGGCGATCGCAGTGAGCGTATCCGCACCTACAATTTCCCGCAGGGGCGCGTGACTGATCACCGCATCGGACTGACGTTATATAAATTGGACGCGGTGCTGAACGGCGCGTTGGATGAGTTTGTGGATGCGCTCATCACCGCCGACCGCACCGAAAAACTGCAAAGAGGGCAGGAGCATGCAAACGAAACACTACACTGATCGGGAGGAGGACCTCCGCGCCGCCGCGGCTTTGCTGCGTGAGGGCGAACTGGTGGCCATCCCGACGGAAACAGTATACGGTTTGGCAGCCGACGCCGGCAACGGCGCGGCGGTAGCGTCGATCTTCCGCGCGAAGGGGCGTCCGTCGGACAACCCGCTGATCGTGCATATTGCGCGGGAGGAGGAGCTCGCGGCGTTGGTCGCGGAGGTGCCGCCGGTTGCCAAAGCGTTGGCCGCGGCCTATTGGCCCGGCCCGCTGACGATGATCTTTAACAAAGCCGACGGCGTGCCCGATGAGGTCACTGCCGGTTTGAATACCGTGGCGGTGCGGATGCCGTCGCATCCGGTGGCACGTCGGCTGATCGAGATGTCCGGCTGTCCGTTGGCCGCGCCGTCCGCCAACCGTTCGGGCAGTCCCAGTCCGACGGATGCACGTCGGGTGGCGCAGGATATGGACGGCCGTATCGCGGCAATCGTGGATGGCGGCGCGTGTGAGGTCGGTGTGGAATCGACCGTGATCTCGGTACACGGCGGGCGGGTGCGCTTGCTGCGTCCCGGTGCGATCACGGTGGAGATGCTGGAGTCAGTCGCCGGTGCAGTCGAGATCGACGAAGCGGTGCTGAAGCCGTTGCAGGACGGCGCACAGGCGGCGTCGCCCGGCATGAAATACAAGCATTATGCCCCCGAAGCGCGGGTGGTGTTGGTGCGCGGCAGTGCCGAGGCGTACCGTCGGTACGTCAACGCCAACGCCGGTGACGGCGTGATGGCGCTGTGCTTCGACGGTGAGGAGCAGGGCCTGACGGTACCGTACCTGACCTACGGCCGCCGCGAGGACACCGCCTCTCAGGCGCAGCGGGTGTTTGAAGCACTGCGCGTGTTGGATGAACGGCAGGCCACGCTTGCGTATACGGCTTGCCCCTCGCCGGAGGGGATCGGTCTGGCGGTGTACAACCGTCTGCTGCGTGCAGCCGGATTTGAGGTGATCGTTCTTGAGTGAACCGTTGGTCATTGGTCTGACCGGTTCTACCGGTGCAGGCAAAAGTGAAGTATCCCGCTTGCTTTTGGCGCGGGGCTTTGCCGTGATCGATGCGGACGTGTTGGCACGGCGGGCGGTCGAGCCCGGTATGCCGGCACTGGGTGCCATCGCTGAGCGTTTTACCGCGGCGGTGCTGCGGGAGGATGGTTCGCTTGATCGCGCGGCTCTGGCTGCCGTGGCGTTTGCGTCTCCGGAGGCGACCGCCGATCTGAACGCCATCGTGCATCCGGCGGTCATTCGCTTGCTGCACGAGGAACTGAAAATGGCGACCCGAAACGGCGCACGCGTGGTCGTGCTAGACGTGCCGCTGCTGTTTCAATCCGGTTTGGATGCGCTGTGCGCGTGGACGGTGGCGGTGACCGCACCGCCGGAGGTGCGGCGTGAGCGTATCCGCGCACGCGACGGCTTGTCAGAGGAGCAGGCGAACGCCCGTATGCAGGCACAGCCCGCCGACGCATATTATGCCGAGCGTGCGACGTACACGCTTGTCAACGACGCGGATCGCGAGGCGCTGCGGCGTCGGGTGGATGAGATCTTTCGGGAGGTGACCGCGTGACACGACGGATCGTGGTGTTGCTGATCGTCCTCGCCTTGCTGGCGGGCTTGATCGTCGGCGGGGTGTATCTGGTGCGCGTGGGCTACCGTAAGTATCAAGAGGCGGCCTATCCTCTCAAATACGAGGAATATGTTGCCCGATACGCGGAAGAATACGATTTGCAGCCGTCGCTGATGTATGCGATCATTCACACGGAAAGCCATTTTGACCCCAACGCGGAGTCCTCCGCCGGGGCAAAGGGCTTGATGCAGCTGATGGAAGTGACCTACGATTGGGCGCAGAGCAAGCTGCCGGGCGAGCCGGAGCCGTTGGAGCGCATTTTCGATCCCGAGGTCAACATCCGCTGCGGCGGCAAGTATCTGCAGTACTGTTTTTCACAGTTTGAAAATGAACGAGCGGCGGTCGCCGCGTATAACGCCGGTGTCGGCAGAGTGTCCGGATGGCTTGAGGACAGCCGATATTCGGACGATGGGATCACACTCAAGGAGATCCCGGTCGAGGAGACCAGAAACTATGTCGAACGCGTATCAAAAGCGCAGGAGATGTATATAAAACTTTACCAACCGGATGGGGAGGAATCGTGATGGAGGAAAAAACTCAGGGCGAATTGCTGCGGGAGCAGCTGTGCTATCAGCCGAAAAACGCCTATCGCGTGCTGTCGGATGAGGAGTTGGAGCAGGTCGAGGCGTATGCAGCGAAGTACAAGTGCTATCTGGATCGCGCCAAGACTGAGCGCGAAGCGGTGATCGAATCGGTGCGTATGGCACAGGAAAACGGCTTTGTTCCGTTTGACCCTGCAAAGCCGCTCAAGCCCGGCGATCGGGTGTATACCGTAAACCGCGGTAAGGCACTGATTCTGGCGGTCATTGGTGAGAAGCCGATCGAGGAGGGTGTTTCCATCGCGGCGGCGCACATTGATTCGCCGCGTCTGGATCTCAAGCCCAATCCGCTGTATGAGGATCGCGAGCTGGCGTATTTCGATACGCATTACTACGGCGGTATCAAAAAGTATCAGTGGACGGCAACGCCGATGGCGCTGCACGGCGTCGTTGTGCGGCGTGACGGCACGTCTGTGGCCGTTTCCATCGGTGAAGCGGCGGACGATCCGGTGTTCTGCATCACCGATCTGCTGCCGCATCTGGGTGCCAACCAAATGAAAAAGACCGCGGCAGAGGTCATCGACGGCGAAAACCTGAACGTTCTGATCGGTTCGCGTCCGTTCCGTGATGACGAGGGCAGCGATTCCGTCAAGCTGAATATTCTGAAGATGCTGTCAGATAAGTACGGTATCGTGGAGTCGGATTTCCTCTCGGCCGAGCTGGAGATCGTGCCGGTGTTCGGCGCGCGCGACCTCGGTCTGGATCGCAGCATGATCGGTGCCTACGGTCACGACGACCGTGTTTGTGCGTTCCCGGCGCTGACCGCGCTGTTTGCCTTGGAAAAGCCGGCGTACACCGCGCTGACGGTGTTGGCCGACAAGGAGGAGACTGGCTCAGAGGGCAATACCGGTATGCAGTCGTCCTTCCTGCGGTATTTCGTGGAGGATCTGGCGGCGGCGTTCGGCAAAGAGGGACGGCACGTTTTGAGCCGTTCGCTGTGCCTGTCTGCCGACGTGAACGTGGCGCTTGATCCACTGTATCCGGAAGTGGTCGAAGCGCGCAACTGTGCGGCGCTGAACCGCGGTGTTGTGCTGACCAAGTATACCGGTGCGCGCGGTAAGTCGGATACCAACGACGCGTCCGCTGAGCTGATGGGCTTCTTCCGCCGTATTATGGAGAGCAACGACGTGTTGTGGCAGATCGGCGAGTTGGGTCGCGTGGACGTTGGCGGCGGCGGTACGGTCGCCAAGTATATCGCCGACCTGAACGTGGACACGGTGGATCTCGGTGTACCGGTGCTGTCGATGCACGCACCGTTTGAGGTCATTGCCAAGCCGGACGTGTATATGGCGCATAAGGCGTTTTACGCGCTTCTCTCGCGTACCGAGAACCTGTAAGAACCGAACAAGCAGAGACCTCATAGGATGGAACAAACCGTCCTATGAGGTCTTTTTTTAATGCAAAGGGAGGAGTTGTATGCGAACGATTGAGACGTTTGCCGTCATTGGCGGCGACCTGCGCTCGGCGTATCTGGCAGGGGCATTGGCAGCGGAGGGGAGCCGTGTGATCAGTTCCGGATTTGACGGCACGGAACTTCCGGCGTGCGTGACGGCGTGTACCAATCCGACACAGGCGATCGCGTTGGCGGATTGCGTTATTTTGCCGTTACCGGTCAGTACGGACGGCGTCAACGTCAATGCGCCGTTTTCCCGTATTCCCATTCCGTTGGAAACGGTGGTGCAGGTGATGCGAGAGGATCAGCTGCTGCTCGGCGGTCAGCTCAGCGAAGCCCTGCGGCGGGATCTGGCGCTGCGGGGCTTGACTGCCGGCGACTATTTCAGCCGAGAAGAATTGGCGGTGCTGAACGCCGTTCCCACCGCCGAGGGTGCGATCCAACTGGCGATGGAGGAGCTGCCGATCACGCTGTCCGGTGCGCGGTGCCTGATCACCGGATACGGACGAATCGGGCGCGTGCTGGCGCGGCTGCTGAACGCTTTGGATGCGTATGTTACCGTAGCGGCGCGTCGCTGCTCCGACCGCGCGTGGGCCGAGGCGCAGGGGAGTGCGGCGATGGAACTGTCCAAGTTACCCGGAAAAGGTCGCTACGACGTTATCTTCAACACGGTGCCGTATAAGATATTTACCCGCGAACTGTTGGAAAAGATCGACAGTGGTACGCTGATCATCGATCTCGCCTCCCGTCCCGGCGGGGTGGATTTCAACGCGGCGGCACAGCTGCGGCTCAAAACGATCTGGGCGCTGTCGCTGCCGGGGCGTGTGGCGCCTAAAAGTGCCGGCACGATCATCAAGCAGACCATCCTGAACATGATAAAGGAGGAGTCGGAATGGAACTCAAAGTAGGCTTTGCGCTGTGTGGCTCGTTTTGCACCTTCCACCGCGCTCTGGAGCAGATGGAGGTCCTGACCGCCGAGGGGATGACCCTGACACCGATCCTGTCCTACTGCGCCGCCTCCACCGACACCCGCTTCGGTGCGGCGCAGGATTGGATCAGCCGTTTTACCGCCGTGACCGGCAACCGACCGCTGATGACGCTGACCGAGGTCGAGCCGATCGGCCCGAAAGGGTATTTTGACGTGCTGGTGGTCGCTCCTTGCACCGGCAGTACGCTGGGACGCTTGGCAAACGGTATCAGCGATACGCCGGTGGCACTGGCGGTGAAGTCACAGCTGCGCCGCAACCGTCCGGTCGTGATCGCGGTGTCCACCAACGATGCCTTGGGCTTTTCGATGCGGAATATCGCACTGCTTAAAAACAGTAAGAATCTCTATTTTGTGCCTATGTCTCAGGACGATGCGGCGAATAAGCCCAACTCACTGGTGGCGGACTTTGCCAAGTTGTCGGCAGCCATCCACGCGGCGCGGGTGGGGGTGCAGCTGCAGCCGCTGTTTGAATGAGGAGGCGTTTGCGACGTCCCAAGGACGGACGCTATGCGCGTGCGGGATTGTGTCTGCTGTTGGCGGTAGTGCTTCTGGTGGTCGGTGTGGTCTCGGTGGACGGACGCTTGCGTCCACTGATACAAAGCTACGGATATATGTCGGCACGCCGTAGCGCGATGATGGCGGTACATACCGGTGTGGAACGGGTGCTGTCGGATGAGCAGGTGACCTACGGGAACTTTATCACCGTGCTGCGCAACGATGAGGGACGCGTGATGTCTGCTGAGACGGACGTGACCGCGATCAATCGCTTGAAGGCTGCGGTATCCAACGAGGTGATGAAAGAACTGTCAGCCAGAGAAACACAGATCGCGCGTATCCCGCTTGGCAGTGTGGTCGGTGGCAGTTTCTTTACCGGCCGCGGTCCCTTTTTGTCGATTACGATCCATACCAGCGGTGCGGTCATTACCACGCTTTCCGGTGAATTTACCGATGCCGGTATCAACCAGACCAAGCACAGTTTGTATCTGGATATGACGGTGATGATGACGGCAGCACTACCGTTGGAGCGCGTCGGCGTGGAACTGGAAACACGGTTTTTGGTGTGCGAGACAGTATTCGTCGGTGAAGTGCCGGAGACGGTGCTTCAGATGGATCTCGGGAATTCCGTGGATAAGTTTTTTGGCGCAACCGATTGAAATGTGGCCTGACTTTTGCTATACTATAAGCATAGTAAACCAAGGGAAGTGGCGGCATGGATTTTGAAAGTGCGCGTATTCGCATTACCGAGCTGCGGCAGGAGATCGATTATCACAGTCGGCGGTATTATGACGAGGACGCACCCGAGATCGAGGACGACGAGTTTGACCGACTCACGCGAGAGCTGCGGCAGTTGGAGGAAGCCTATCCCCAGCTGATCACCGCCGATTCGTATACTCAGCGTGTCCACGGCGAGCTGTCGCGTCTGTTTACCCCGGTCGAGCACGAGGTGCCGCTGGGTAGTCTGCAGGACGTGTTCTCGTTAGAGGAGCTGCGTGATTTCGACAAGCGCGTGCGTGAGGAGTTGTCCGAACCGGTATACGTGGTGGAGCCCAAGATCGACGGCTTGTCCATCGCCCTGGAATATCGCGACGGCGTGTTCGTCCGCGGTGCCACACGCGGCGACGGACAGACCGGTGAGGACGTGTCCGCCAATCTGCGTACCATTGCGGACATTCCGGCAAAGCTTACCGAAGCAGTCGACCGCGTCATCGTGCGCGGCGAGGTATATATGCCGCGTCGGCAGTTTGCGGCCTTGGTGGAGCAGCAGGAGCAAAACGGCGAAAAGACCTTTAAGAACCCGCGCAACGCCGCAGCAGGATCGCTTCGCCAGAAGGATCCCACGGTTACAAAAAGCCGCGGTTTATCGATCTTTGTGTTTAATATGCAGTTGTTGCAGGGGGAGACCGTTTCCTCACATGCTGCTTCGTTGGAGCGTATGCGTGAGTTGGGTTTCTCGGTCATTCCGTTCTACCGCCGTACCGGCTCGATCGAAGAGGTGCTGGACGAGGTTCGCCGCATCGGCGAACAGCGCGGCAGCCTGCCGTTCGATATCGACGGTGCGGTGATAAAGGTAGACGATTTTGCCGACCGCGAGCAGCTCGGCAGTACCAGTAAGTATCCGCGTTGGGCGGTGGCCTACAAATACCCGCCGGAGGAAAAGCAAACGGTGCTGCGTGATATTGAGATCACCGTCGGGCGTACCGGCGTGTTGACGCCCACCGGCGTGTTTGATCCGGTCACCTTGGCCGGTACGACCGTCAGCCGTGCCACGCTGCACAATGCCGATTTCATCCGCGAAAAGGGGCTGAACATCGGCGACACCGTCGTGCTTCGCAAGGCGGGGGATATCATTCCGGAGGTCGTGCGGGTGGTTCAGCATACCGGTGAGCCGTACGAACTGCCCACCGTCTGTCCCTCCTGCGGTCAGGCCGCTACCCACGAAGCAGGGGAGGCGGCGTTGCGCTGTGGCAATCCGGAGTGTCCGGCACAGTTCCTACAGCGTCTTATCCATTTCGCATCGCGCGATGCGATGGATATCGAGGGCCTCGGTCCGGCTGTGCTGGAGCAGTTCGTGGATGCGGGGCTCATCACCCATATCGACGATCTGTATACCTTGGAGCGTGAGGCGATCCAACAGTTGGAGGGCAAGGGGGATAAATCGGCGGATAATCTGCTGAAAGCCATCGCTGCTTCCTGCGAGGCAGATCTGTCGCGCCTACTATTTGCGTTGGGGATCCGCCACATCGGCCAAAAGGCAGCAAAGCTACTTGCACAGCGCTTTGTTACGATGGACGCCGTGATGGCGGCTGACCGTGAGGAATTGCTGTCCATCGACGGCTTCGGCGAGATCATGGCGGACAACGTGCTGCAGTTCTTTGCATTGGAGCCGTCCCGACAGCTGATCGAGCGCCTGCGCGCGTGCGGCATCAACATGGAATGCCACACGCAGCAGACCGATCGCCGCTTTGAGGGAATGACTTTTGTGCTGACCGGCACGCTGCCGACCCTTACCCGCGATCAGGCGGCGGCGCTCATTGAGCAGTACGGCGGAAAGACCTCCGGCAGCGTTTCTAAAAAGACAAGCATCGTGCTGGCGGGCGAAAACGCCGGCAGCAAGCTGACCAAGGCACAGGAGTTAGGTATTCGTATCATTGATCAAGAGGAATTCCAATCGATGCTTATGTAATCTTTAGCAGAATATATCGCACCGTCTCCGCCGCTGAAAAACAAGCGGCGGAGATGTTTTTTAGACTGTTTTCGTTGAGGTCACTGCCGTTTTGTTCCTCGCTTTGGCGGTGCTTGCGCTCAAGGGCGGTTAAATGCCCCAAAATGGCATCGGAACGTGGATAGTCGGGAAAAGATGACACCACGACTTGTAACAGCCGGCATTCCTCGTTAATGGCGGAAAGTAGAGCGGTGTCGTTGGGATGGACGGTAGGCTGACGTTGGCGAAACAAGGCCAGCACCGCTTCCTCTGTGTAATATGCTACCTTTTCCGTTACCTGACGCAAGCGCAGCAGGTCCTCACGATCGATCGGCGTAATAAAAGCGTGGCGCAGCTCCTCAAAGGTTGCTTGCATGGCAATATCAGCTGTGCGGCGGCGCAGACGGATCGTGCGTACGGTCTCGTCGGTGATTGCCTGTCGTTGCCGTAGCTGCTCCAGTGCCCGCAGTGCTTCCCGTATACTGTTTTCACATTGCTCATAGATCGGATGTTTCATAGATACGCCTCCCGCTAGTTACTATATCGGGGCGTGTCTTTTTTTATGACAAGCACCGTAGGACGAGCATACATTGTAAGTGTAACGGTTTTGAAAAACGTGTGCGAGGATTGATGCCGCTGTTTTTGGGGCATACTACTCTCACATAACCGATGGGAAAGGAACGAAAGGTATGCAAACTGTTCGTCGCGGTGATATTTACTATGCGGATCTGAGTCCGGTGGTCGGTTCGGAGCAGGGAGGGATCCGCCCGGTGCTGATCGTTCAGAATGATGTCGGCAACCGCTTCAGCCCGACGGTGATCGCCGCTGCCATTACCAGCCAAAAGGATAAGGCGCGCCTGCCGACGCATATTCAGGTCAACTCGACCGACAGCGGACTGAGTCGGGATTCGGTCGTGCTGTTGGAACAGATACGTACCATCGATAAGCGGCGGCTGAAAGAACATATGGGGCGATTGGATGAGTTCTCCATGAACCGCATCGATCAGGCGCTGCAGATCAGCTTCGGTCTGGGAGTAGATGCCCCGCGTCGCAACCTGTAAGCTGCTCCATCCGTCACCACAGCGTGCTGCGGTGGCGGATTTTTTGGTGCCGCGCCTTTTCGACTTTTTCGGCGAGAGGGGAGGGTGTATACTGAGCAATGACCGCGCGTATTTTTCAGCTTCACCAAAAAAGTGAGAAGTATTTATGCATTTTTACCAAAAATCGAATAAATGCTGTGAGAAAGTTATAAGAAAATATCTAAATTCGCTTGACAGTATAGGCTTAGAATTGCTAAAATATGGGTAGAGAGGTTATACAATGGCCGTAAAAGAAAATAACGCTGTTGGGAATGTGTTTTCGCAGGAAATGTTTCGCGCCTACGATGTGCTGGGCTGTCACCCTTGTGAGGATGGCTACGTGTTTCGCGTATGGGCACCGCACGCGCACTCGGTCTCGTTGGTCGGTGACTTTAACGAGTGGGATCCGGCGGCGCAACCGCTTGCCCGCGTGGCAGACAACGGCGTTTGGGAATGCCGCACCGCCGCTGTGCGGGAGTATGACCTTTACAAATATTATATTGTTGGTTCAAGCGGTGTCGGTGTCATGAAATCCGATCCGTACGCATATCATTATGAGACACGTCCCGGTAACGCTTCGCGAGTGTACGCCTTGCCGGACTACGTCTGGCAGGACGCTGCGTGGCAAAAGGACAAGGCCAAGCGCTCGGTTTACAACGTGCCGATCAACGTATACGAGGTGCACGTCGGCTCATGGCGGCGTTACGCGGACGGCAATGTGTTTTCGTATACCAAGCTGGCGGACGAGCTGATCCCGTACGTGTGCGATATGGGGTATACGCACATCGAGCTGATGCCGCTGATGGAACACCCTTACGATGGCTCGTGGGGATACCAGATCACAGGATATTACGCGCCCACCTCCCGCTATGGCACACCGAGCGAGTTGATGGAGTTCGTGGACCGTTGCCACCAAAATGGCATCGGTGTTATTATGGATTGGGTGCCGGGCCATTTCCCGAAGGATGAATGCGGTCTGTATCGCTTCGACGGGGAGGCCTGCTACGAATATGCAGACCCGCGCAAGGGCGAGCATAAGGAATGGGGGACGTGCGTATTCGATTACGGTCGCCCCGAGGTGTGCAGTTTTCTGATCTCCAACGTGCTGTTCTGGCTGGAGAAGTATCATATTGACGGCATTCGCGTGGATGCGGTCGCCGCAATGCTTTATCTGGATTATAACCGTCAGGCGGGGGAGTGGATCCCAAACCGTCACGGCGGTCACGAAAATCTGGAAGCCGTTGCGTTTCTGCAGCGGTTGAATGAAGCGGTGTTTGCAGCGTTTCCGCACACGATGATGATCGCGGAGGAGTCCACCGCCTGGCCGTTGGTATCCCGTCCCACCGATGTCGGTGGCTTGGGCTTCAATTACAAGTGGAATATGGGTTGGATGAACGATATGCTGCGGTATATCTCGCTGGACCCCTTGTTTCGCAGCGGGAACCACAACGCACTCACGTTCTCGTTTTTCTATGCTTTTTCGGAAAACTTTGTGTTGCCTATCTCGCACGATGAGGTGGTATACGGCAAAGGCTCGCTGATGAACAAGATGCCGGGCAGCTATGAGGAGAAGTTTGCCGGTGTCCGCTTGTTTATGGCGTATATGATGGCGCATCCGGGCAAAAAACTGGTGTTTATGGGAACGGAATTCGGCCAGTTTTCGGAATGGAACTACGCCGCGGAGCTGGACTGGCTGCTGCTGGCGTATCCGTCTCATTGCGCGCTGCAGCACTATACCCGATCGTTGAACCGCTTTTATCGGGAGCAGGCGCCGCTTTGGCAAAATGACTTTTCGTGGGAAGGGTTCTCCTGGATCGCCAACGACGATGCGTGGAACAGTGTCATTGCTTTTCGCCGTATCGACCGCCGCGGCGGCGAACTGATCGCCGTGTGTAATTTTACGCCGGTGGAGCGCAGCGGCTATCGGATCGGTGTGCCGGTATACGGCATTTACGAGGAAGTGTTTACCACGGACGACGCGACCTTTGGTGGTGGCGGCGTTCATAATGGAACAGTCCGCGCGCAGCGCGTGCCGATGCAAGGGCTGGAACAATCGGTGGAGCTGACGCTGCCGCCGTTGTCGGTACAGTTTTTTAAACTCAAGCGGCGGTTGCCGCACACGAAAAAGAAACCTGAAGGAGGTCTTGCGTAATGTTTCGCAAGCAAGAATGCGTGGCCATGCTGTTGGCAGGTGGTCAGGGAAGCCGTTTGTATGCGCTGACGAAGAATATCGCCAAGCCTGCCGTGCCGTATGGCGGCAAGTATCGCATCATTGATTTCCCGCTGTCCAACTGTGTCAATTCCGGTATCGAGACGGTCGGTGTACTGACGCAGTACCAGCCGCTGGAGCTCAGTGACTATATCGGCTCCGGCCAGCCGTGGGATCTAGACCGTATGGATGCCGGTGTGCACCTGTTGCCGCCGTATCAGCGCAACAAGGGCGCCGATTGGTACAAGGGCACCGCCAATGCGATCTATCAGAATATGGTCTTTATCAAACGGTACGATCCGGAATACGTGCTGGTGCTGTCGGGCGATCATATTTATAAGATGGATTACGCCAAGATGATCGCGGAACATAAGAAGAATAACGCTGACTGCACCATCGCCGTTATCGAGGTAGAGATGTCTGAGGCAAGCCGTTTCGGTATCCTCAACACCAACGAGGACGGCTCGATCTATGAGTTCGACGAGAAGCCGGCTGTGCCCAAGAGCAATCTGGCGTCCATGGGTATTTATGTGTTTAACTGGCACAAGCTTCGGAAGTATCTGGAGGAGGACGAGAATGATCCGAACTCGCAGAACGACTTCGGTAAAAATGTGCTGCCGACGATGCTGGATGCCGGAGAGCGGATGTTTGCCTATCGTTTTGAAGGCTACTGGAAGGATGTCGGCACCATCGACAGCCTGTGGGAAGCCAATATGGATCTGCTCAATCCTAAGGTGCCATTGGATCTTTCGGATGATACGTGGCGTATTTATTCCCGCACACCGGGTCTGCCGCCGCATTACATCAGCGAAACCGCCAAGGTGCAGAATAGTATGATCTCGGAGGGCGGTGACATCCGCGGCACGCTGGAATCCTCACTGATCTTTGCCGGCGTTACGGTGGAGGAGGGCGCTACGGTGCGTGACTCCATCATTATGCCGGGCGTCGTTGTCAAGAAGGACGCGGTCGTGCAGTACGCGATCGTAGCGGAAAACGCCACCATCGGCGAGGGGGCCGTTGTCGGCGAATTGCCGGAGGAGATCTCCGAACTGGACAGCTGGGGCGTGGCCGTCGTGGCTGCCGGTGTGACTGTCGGAGACGGCTGCCGTATTCCCGCCAAGGCTATGATCGATAGCGATGTCAAAAAGGAGGAAGCATAAGATGCGTTACAATACGACACTGGGTCTGTTGTTTTCCAATATGCATGACGATGCCCTGCCGGAGCTGACCGCTGTCCGCGCCATGGGTTCGGTACCTTTCGGCGGCCGTTATCGCCTTATCGACTTTGCGCTGTCCAATCTGGTCAACGCCGGCGTATCCAAGGTCGGCGTCGTCACCAAGAGTAACTACCAGTCGCTGATGGATCACCTCGGCTCGGGTAAAGCGTGGGATCTGTCCCGCAAGACAGAGGGCTTGTATTTCCTGCCGCCGTTCGGCGGCGGGGAGGAGCAATATGACGGCCGCATCTCATCGTTGGCCGGCGTGATGACCTTCTTGCGCAATTCTAAGGAAGAATATGTGATCCTGTCTGACTGCCACTTTGTTGGCAACATCAATTATCGTAAGCTGATCGATGCGCACATCGAAAGCGGCGCGGAGGTCACGATGGCGTGTCTCAACGGCGAGCTGCCGGAAAACATTTTCTCGCCGGTGGTGGCAACGGATGAGACCGGCCGCATTACCGATATGATCATTACCGATCACAGCAGCGGTCCTGTTACCTATGGCCTGGGTCTGTACATCCTGTCGCGGCAGCTGCTGATGCAGTTTGTAGACGTCGCCGTCAGCCGCAATCAGCGCAGTTTCGAATGGGACGTGCTGCAGCGTCACGTCAGCGACCGCCGTCTGTATGCGTATATGGTTCCGGAATACACGATGGTGATCTCTTCGCTGGAGAGCTTCTTCCGCGCAAACTACGCGTTGTTGGATGCCTCGGTGCGTGAAAAGTTGTTTGTCAGCAAGCGCCCGATCTATACCAAGGTACGCGATTGCTCACCGGCACTGTATGGTCTCCACGCCGACGTATCGGCCTCGCTGATCGCCGACGGCTGCAAGATCGACGGTGAGGTGGAAAACTCCATTGTGTTCCGCAATGTTCACGTCTCACGCGGAGCGAAAGTGCGCAACTGTATTTTGATGCAGGGCAGTATGATCGGTGCCAACACCGATCTGGATTACGTCATCACCGATAAACACGTGTGTGTCCGCGACGGTCGTTCGCTAAAGGGCTGCGAGGGCTATCCGGTCACCATTCGTAAAAATACCATGGTATAAAAGGAGAGTACGCATGAAAGTATTATACGCGACCAGTGAGGCACGCCCCTTTGCTGCATCGGGTGGTTTGGCGGATGTCGCCGGCTCATTGCCCCGCGCCCTGCGTACCCGCCTGGTAGGTTGCCGTGTCGTGATGCCGCTGTACGAGGCTGTGCCTCAGGAGTTGCGGGGGTCTATGACCTTCCTCACCAGCTTTTCCGTGCCGGTGGCGTGGCGGCGGCAGTATTGCGGCGTGTTTGAAGCCAAGCATAATGGCGTGATCTATTATCTGCTGGATAACCAGTATTATTTTAAGCGCACCGGTCTGTACGGCCATTATGACGACGCCGAGCGCTTTGCGTTCTTCTCACGAGCCGTGCTGGAGATGCTGCGCTATATCGATTTTAAGCCGGATATTCTGCATGCCAACGACTGGCAGTGCGCCTTGGTGCCGGTGTATCATACGCTGTTCTACGCTAAGGAAGAGCTGTACAGCAAGATGCGAACGGTGTACACCATCCACAACATCCAGTATCAAGGCAAATACGGTCTGGAGATCATGGAGGACGTGTTCGGTCTGCCGCAAAGTGCCCGCGATTTTATGGAGCAGGACGGCTGCCTCAACTTGATGAAGGCCGGCATTGAAGCCGCCGACCGTGTCACCACGGTGAGCGGCACCTATGCCAAGGAGATTCTGGATCCGTGGTTCTCGCACGGGCTGGATCCCATCCTGCGTCTGCGGGAGTGGAAGCTGACCGGTATCCTTAACGGTATTGACACGGTTCAGAACGATCCGGCGACGGATCCCGCACTGTACGCACCGTATTCCGCGGACGACCTGTCCGGCAAGGCAGAAAACAAGCGTGCGCTGCAGGAGCGTCTGGGTTTACCGATCCGTGCGGACGTGCCGCTGATCGGTATGGTCAGCCGCTTGGCGTCGCACAAGGGCTTTGATCTTGTTAAGAACATTCAGGAGGAACTGCTGCAGGAGGACGTGCAGATGGTCGTCCTCGGTTCGGGTGAGTGGGCGTATGAGACCTTCTTCCGCGAGATGTATGCTAAGTATCCCGAAAAATTCTGCTTCTGTTCCGGCTTCGTGCCGGAATTGGCACAGAAGATCTACGCCGCGTCCGATCTGTTCCTGATGCCCTCCAAGAGTGAGCCTTGTGGCTTGTCGCAGATGCTGGCGTGTCGGTACGGCGCAGTGCCGATCGTACGTGAAACGGGCGGTCTGAAGGACTCCATCCACGATTGCGGCGATGGGGAAGGAAACGGCTTCACGTTCCAAACCTATAATGCACAGGATATGCTTCACGCGATCCACCGCGGTCTGGGTGCCTATCACAACAAGAACGATTGGCCGCTGATCGTTGACCGCGCCATGCGCAGTGATTTCAGTTGGGGACGCTCGGCAAACGAGTATATCCGGCTGTATAAGTCGCTGTTGAAAGAAACGCAGTAAAAGAAAACAGAGACGATTCGCGGATCGTCTCTGTTTTTTATGTTGAAAAACGATAAGAGATTTTGTATAATAACTAACGGATCATATCTTTCCCAACTTGCTTTCCGCGTTTTTCAGCAGATTGAGCAGGGAAGCGGCAAACAAGGGATACACCTTGGACAGCTCGCTCGGCAGCAGTGCCGGCACCTGCTCCTTCGGTGCGGATTGCGGTACCAGTATGCCCACGCGCGCAGCGCTTAGGCTCATGGCGCCGGCGGCGGCCGGCTGATACAACTCGGCAGGGACGGAGAACATCGCCGCGGAGTTGCGTTTGTCGGCGGCGTACAAAGCACGGAACATCGTGTAGATCGCCAGATTGAGGTACGTCGTTACCTCAGTGGTGAGCTCCTTGTTGTCGTACCGCTGCAGCAAGCCGAACAGCAGATTGGTCGCGTTGACGACCAGCTTTTTGTTGAGTACCGGTAGTACGCTGCCGGTCACGTGGCTGTCGTTGGCGTTGGGATCGCCCTCCGGAATGTCGTCCACCGAAATGACCGCACCGGACTTATCTACTGTACGTCCGAGCAGGTAATCGCAGGAGACCTCATAAAAATCCGCAGCGCGTACGACAAAATCCAAGCCACACTCGCGAATACCTTTTTCGTAATGCGAGAGCAGGGCTTGTGATATTTTCAGTTCGGCGGCCGCCTGCTTTTGACTGATCCCGCGCTCCTTGCGCAGCAGCGTCAGCACGCGGGGGAAGATAGTGTTCATGGGTTCGATCTCCTGTCTAAATTATACGGTGCGTTTTAGATTATAGCGCGCGTGATACAATTTGTAAAGTACAATTTTCGTGAAAAGCGAGGAAAATTCTATGAAAAACTACAAATTTCACTTAATTCGACACGGTATGACCGAAGCAAACGAGAAAGGGCTGTACCTCGGCAGCACCGATCTGCCGCTGTCTGCTGTTGGTCTGCGTGACCTGCTGAATAAAAGGGATGAGGCGATCTACCCCGAGGCGACGCGGTTTTATACCAGTCCGCTGTCGCGCTGCCGCCAGACGTTGGAGGTGCTGTATCCCGGCTGCGAACCGACCGCGCTTTCGGGGTTGGCTGAGTGCGATTTCGGAGTGTGGGAAGGTAAGAGCGCTGCCGAATTGCAAAACGATGAGGAGTTCCACCGTTGGATCTCGGGCGAATTGAAGGAGATCCCCGGCGGCGAAGCCACCGAGCTGTTTCAGCAGCGTGTGATGGCCGCATTTGAGTATCTGGTCGAGGACGCGATGAAAAGCGGTGACAGCGATACAGTCGTCTGCACTCACGGCGGCGTCATTATGATGATCATGGCGGCATACGCCTTACCCCGCGCGGATATGTCGGCGTGGGGCGCGGAAAGCGGCTGCGGCTTCACCCTGCGTGTGACACCGTCGCTATGGATGCGCGAGCCGATCGCAGAGGCGATCGATTACGTCCCGCTGATCCCTGCCGAAGGGAACTGAAAGAAAACGCCCGATGTCGCTTGACATCGGGCGTTTGATCGTTTTGTTATCCCCGCTCTGCCGTAATATCCCCCGGATAACCTGCTACTATTATAAGCAGGTGGGTGCCCGCCCAAAAGGTTCGTGCTCCCTTCGTCCCGCACAGGCGGGGAGGTCTGCAATCCGCTTTCGGAGCCCAGCTCCCGTATTCTAACTGTAGTAGGGTTATAAGGGGACGGTCCACGCACAGAGCAGGGGACACAGCACTTATTGGCCTTCCAGTTCCTCGACCTCGTACAGGTCAGCCAGACGCTCCTCAAAGATACCGGCGATCTCTTCAAACTCGTCGTCATCCTCGATGGGGAGCAGTAGGTCCTCGCCGTTTTCCTCCTTGACCGTCAGGATGACCAGCTCGCCGTCATCGTTGATCAGGTCGGAAGGATTGTCATACACCGGCACCAGAGCCACATAGCGGCCGTCATCGGTCTCGATGGCGTCCAGGATCTCGAACTGGTGCTGATTGCCCTCGTCATCCACAACGGTGACGAGATCGTTTCCGTATTCCTCAGACATTTTACATTCTCCATTCTTACACGGCGTTGCCGTTCTCTACCCTTTAATATTACCTTGTTTTCGGCTGTTCGTCAAGCCAAAAGTTGCCGGAGATGCTCAACAAGAAAAAGTTCACAAAAAGACGGAAAAAGTTCACAAAAAGTATTGACAGATACACGGAAATATGGTACAGTATAGATGACAAAAGGAAAGACAAGACGAGACCGAATAAAGAAGGAGTGAGTCCCGTGAACTAAGATCCGGTTTTCCGAATCTTATGAAAAGGTGAGTCCAATGGCTTAACTGTGTTAACAAGATAACAGCAACCAACTGCGAAGAAAGGTCAAGGTGAGTCCCGTGGGCCAAGTTGAGGAGCGTACTCCACATTCTTAAAGAAAAGGTGAGTCCCATGCGTTAGGGCTGTTGATCCAGTTCGCATTTTGATTCCATAAACCATAATGAGAAAAACCCGGAGATCCGTCTGGTACGGATCTCCGGTTTTTTGTGCATAAAATCTCCTCGCGTAAGCACACTAACGGTATCAGTAACGTGGGGGAGTTGCGATGAAGCAACGGACGAAGTACCTGGTAACCGGCGCCTTGGCCGGCGCGGCAAACGGTTTGTTTGGTTCCGGCGGCGGTCTGTTTTTGGTGCCGCTGCTTACCAAATGGACGGATATGGAACAAAAACGTGCTTTTGCCACCTCGGTGGCGATCATTTTTCTGCTGTCGCCGGTATCGTTGCTGATCTTCTGGTTGCGCGGCGGTCTGGAGATGGGATCGGTATGGCCGTATCTGGTGGGCGGCGCGCTGGGCGGGATCGCGTCCGGTTTGCTGTTCCAAAAGGCCTCCGTAACGCTGCTTCGCCGGTTATTCGGTATATTGCTGTTGTATGGTGGTGTGAGGGCGGTGTTGCTGCTGTGAAGATCGCGGTCGCTGTTATCGTTGGTCTGCTGACCGGTGTTCTCAGTGGGTTTGGTATCGGCGGCGGGTCGTTGCTCATCCTGTATCTTACCGCGGTCGTCGGAACGGATCAGTACACAGCGGGTGGGATCAATCTGCTGTATTTCCTTTGCTGTGCGCCGACTGCACTCATCTCGCATTTTCGCCATAAGCGAGTGGAGCTGAAGGCGGTGCTGTGGTGTTCGCTCGCGGGCGTGTTGACTTCACTGGGAGCCGCCTATCTGGCTTCGATAATGAACACCGATCTGCTGCGGCGCTTGTTCGGTGTACTGCTGCTGTATATCGGAATACGTGAGCTGTTCTGCAAGGCGGAAAAGAAAACGACCGATCACACCGCGTGATCGGTCGGTGCTGCTATTCCAGTACATAGATCTTGACAGTGCGTCTGCCGAAATTCAGGCACTCTTTGCGGGTGTTCATATACAGATCCACCAGAATGTTGTTATTCAGCAGATCGCCGCCGGTGTCCTCCGCGACGGCGTAGCCGTAAACGTAGCCGCTGTTTGAGACGATAAACAGCTTGGAACCGTAGGGGATGACCTTAGGGTTAACGGCGACGGTGCCGAGCCGCGGTGCGGTACCCGTTGCCGTGACAGCGCCCGCTTTTGCGGTATAGGCGCAGGCGGTACCCTCGATGACCTTGCTGTATGCCAGCGGGATTCCGTTTTCGTCCAGCGGAAACTGCGAGAGAAATTCCGGAAGTGCGCCGGCATATCGGACGGCGGGCTGCGTGGCGGCTGTCGTGGTTGTCGCAGCGGTCGTCGTTGTAGTGGCGGTAGTCGTGGTGACCGCTGTTGCGGCGCTCATCTGTGTTCCTCTGACCCATGCGGTAGGAGCGGGTTCTGCGGCGGTCGTACCGGTGCTGCTTGTGGGAAGCGGCTGCGCGTCCTTTCCGTTATACAGCAGGATCGAGAGTATGATGATCGGCATGGCTGCTATTAGCATTGCCGGAGACAGGCGTCTGTGCCTCATAGCGGTTCGCTCCTTTCTATGTCATTATACCGAGCGAAAAAAAGCGTGTCAAACCGCCGGTGAAGCCGCTTTTTGTGGAGATTGACCAAGAAACGATCCAAGCGTTTCCAAGACAGAACACGAAGAAAAACGCATTTTTGGGAACGCTGCCGATTTTTGGAAATACGTTTGTGCAAACAAACAGAAAGCGCTCCCGAGCCTTCGGGAGCGCTATTTTGGTTTATGCGAAATATTGCTTGTACCAGACGAGGAACATATAGACCGTCCAGATCTTGCGGCTGTTGTCGCGCTTGCCGGTGTAATGCTCGTCCAGAAACTTGACCAATACGTCGGTGTTGAAGAACTGAGAAGCGTCGGCGCTGAGGAAGGCTTCCTTGACCGTATTGTAATACGATTCCTGCCGCAGCCAGATGCGGATGGGAACGGGGAAGCCGAGTTTGGGACGCGCCGTGTCCTTTTCCGGCATGTGCCGCCGCGCCGCCAGACGCATGGCGTACTTGGTGGTGCCGCCGGCAATGCGGTGTTTGGTCGGGATGCGGGAGGCAACCTCAAACACGCGCTTGTCCAGGAAGGGGACCCGCAGCTCCAGTGAATGGGCCATGCTCATACGGTCAGCCTTCAACAGAATGTCACCGACCATCCAACGGTTGATGTCCAGATACTGCATCCGCGTAACGTCGTCAAGCCCTTGCGTGCGCGCATACCATTCGCCGGTATGGGAGATGGGATCGGTTGCGGGAATGGATTTCAGCAGTAGCGCTTTTTCTTTCTTGGAGAACATATAGGCATTGCCGATAAAGCGTTCCTCAAGCGATTTGGAGCCGCGGATGACAAAAGACTTGCCCTTGAAATCCACCGGGATGGTGCGCACGACAGCCGCCAAGGCGCGGCGCAACCAGCGGGGGAGCTTTTGATACTTGGCCAATGAGAACGGCTCGTGATAAATGCGGTAGCCGCCAAACAACTCGTCCGCACCCTCGCCGGAGAGTACCACCTTGACATGCTGCGAAGCGAGCTTTGACACAAAATACAACGCGACACAAGCGGGGTCAGCCAGCGGCTGATCCAACATATACTGCACATCCGGCAGGGAGGCCCAATATTCCTCCGGCGTGATGAGGTGGCGGTGGTGCTCGATGCCGACCTCTTTGGCCAGCTCGGCGGCGAAGGAGGTCTCGTTGTAATGCTCACCGTTGTCAAAGCCGACGGTAAACGCCTTTTGTCCGCCAAAGTAGGAGGCGACAAAGCAGGAATCCACGCCGCCGGACAGGAAGCAACCAACCTCAACGTCGCTGATACGGTGTGCTTCCACGGAGTCGGCAAAGACCTCGTCGATCTGATCCACCGCCTGCTCCAGCGTCATCGTGTTGTCCGGGTTGAAAACGGCTTCCCAGTAGCGTGTTTCCTCGACCTTGCCGTCGTGATACCGCAGATAGTGTCCCGGCTGCAGGCAATAGATGCCCTTGAAAAAGGTCTCGCGGGGGAGAGAGTACTGGTACGACAGATAGTTGTCGAGTGCCGCCTCGTTGAATTCACGCGGCACGTCGGGGTGCTCCAGCAGGCTCTTGATCTCCGAACCGAACACCAAGCGGCCGTCGGGAAGCAACGCGTAGTGCATCGGCTTGATACCGAAGAAGTCGCGCGCCAGAAACAGGGAGTGGGAGGGCTTGTCCCAAATGGCAAACGCGAACATACCGCGCAGCCGATCCAGCAGACCGGCGTCCCATTCCTCAAAGCCGTGCAGCAGCACTTCGCTGTCCGACTCGGTGGTGAAGCAATGACCGGCAGCCAACAGTTCTTCTCGCAGGTCGCGGTAGTTGTAGATCTCGCCGTTGAA
>JAZNKN010000009.1:0-6713 GCA_045578625.1 Acutalibacteraceae bacterium
TGTTGACCTGCCATCTCCATCACGTTACAAGTGTTGAACAAAGGTAAAGTCCAATCATTATTCTGCGACAGATCCCAATAATAATCATTAGGATAAGCAAGAATGTCGAGGCTGATGACCCACGTCCCAGATGATCTGATCCTCCGGCGCGGTAAACTGACGGTGCAGTGCAACGGTCAGCTCCACCACGCCCAAATTAGACGACAAATGCCCGCCATTGGCAGACACGGTATTGACAATGGTTTGCCGCAGCTCCTCACAAAGCGGTTCGAGCTCCTCACGAGACAGCCGCTTAACATCATCCGGAGACTGAATAGTCGACAGAATCGGCATAGGCATATCCATAGTTCCTCCTCTTTCGCAGAGTGACGCTCACCCGGGGATCAATGAGAACGCACCAACAGCGCATCTGCCAACGCACACAGGTCGGCACGCTCTTCGGAAAACGCCGTGAGCGCTTCCTTAGCCTGCTGTGTATAGGTGGCGGCACGACGGCGTGCTTCCTCCAATCCCAGCAGGGAAACGTAGGTGCTTTTTTCGTTTTCGCTGTCACTGCCGACCGGTTTGCCCAGTTCTTCGGCAGTGGCGGTCACATCCAGAATATCGTCCACGATCTGGAAGCACAGACCGAGGTAGTAGCCGTACTCCCCCGCCTGCTCGATCTGCTGCTCGCTGCCACCGCCGACGATCGCTCCCATACGGCAGGCGGCCATCAGCAGAGCGGCGGTCTTGCCCTCCTGCAGCGCTTGCAGGGTAGGCAGGTCAATGGTCTTTCCTTCGCAGGCCAGATCCAACACCTGACCGCCGATCATCCCGTGGATACCGGCGCGGTGCGCCAGATCGTAGGCCGCACGCAGTGCAGCGGTGGAATCGGAAATGGCGTTCGGTGCCAGCATCACTTCAAATGCACGGTTAAGCAGTGCATCGCCCGCAAGCAGCGCCATCGTCTCGCCGTAGGCAGCGTGGACCGAGGGCTTGCCTCGGCGCAACGGGCTGTTATCCATACAGGGCAGATCGTCGTGCACCAACGAATACGAATGGATCATTTCGATCGCCGCCGCAAACGGCAGCGCACGGTCGGTCTCGCCGCAGCACAGATGGCAAAACTCCAAGAGCAGCACCGGCCGCAGCCGCTTGCCGCCGCCCTCGCAGGCGTACGCCATCAGCGGTGCAACGCTGATCTGATCGGGGTCAGCCTTGGGAAGCGCTTGCATAAGCGCCTGCTCGGCGGCTTCCAGATGGCGCGTCAGTCGCGCAGTGTATAAGGCCATATCAGTCGTCCTCTCCGGCCGTAGCCAAGGTCAGCTGCACGATCTTCTGCTCCGCCGTTTTCAGCGACTCGTTGCAGAAGGCGGTCAGCTTCGCACCTTCCTCAAACAGCTTGAGTGACTCATCCAGCGTGCAGTTGCCGCTTTCCAGCAGCGTCACGATCTCTTCCAGACGGGTCATTGCCGTTTCAAAAGTCCATTCGGTAGCCATCAGTACGTCTCCTTTGTCGGTATTGCCGCCGTTACGCGGCAGTGCAGCTCGCCGTCGTACAGACGGAGCTGAATATCGTCACCCGGCTGTACCTGCGCCGCAGAGCGGATCACCGCCCCCGCCTTACCGGCCAGAGCATAGCCGCGGGACAGCACGCGCAGAGGGCTCAGCGCATCCAGCTTGCCGGCGGCGGTCGCCAAACGCGTGTTGGCCTTAGAGGTCATCCACTGAACCGCACCGGAAAAGCGGCGCACTATGCGGTCCAACCGCATCGCGCGTTCCTCCACCGGATACAGCGGCGTGGACAAGCACCGTTTGGCAGACAGTTCGGTCAGGCGCTGCTGCCGCCGGGTCACGCCGGCCATAGCGGCTCTGCCGGCCGCCGTGCCGAGCAGCGCCAGATGCTGACGCAGCCGAGTCATATCAGGAACCGCCAATTCCGCCGCGGCCGACGGCGTCGGCGCACGTAGATCGGCAACAAAATCGCAAATGGTGAAATCCGTCTCATGCCCCACGCAGGAGATGATCGGAATGGTAGCGGCGGCCACGGTACGCGCCACCCGCTCATCGTTAAACGCCCACAATTCCTCCAACGAACCGCCGCCGCGGCCGAGAAGGATGACATCCGGTGTGCGCGGATCGTCGGCAGCCTTCATGGCTTCAAACTGCCGCAGCGCCGCACACAACTGTGCCGGTGCACCGTCGCCCTGCACCAAGGTCGGTATCAGCACCACCTCGGCCAAGGGATAACGCCGCCCCAACACGTTGAAGATATCGCGCACAGCCGCGCCGGTCTCCGAGGTGATGACACCTACCCGCCGCGGGTACGGCGGCAGCGGGCGCTTGCGGCTTTCCGCAAACAGCCCTTCCTCCTCCAGACGCTGCTTCAGTTGTTCATACGCTACCTGCAAAGCACCGGCACCGTCAGGCTGCATATCGTCCAGATAGATCTGGAACGAGCCGTCCTTTTCATACAGTGAGACCCGCGCACGGACGATGACCTTCATTCCGTTTTCCGGAATGAACGGCACCCGCGCCGCACTGGAACGGAACATCACCGCCCGCACCAAGGCGTTTTCGTCCTTGAGCGACAGGTACCAGTGCCCGGATTTATAGTGATTGACAAAATTGCTGATCTCGCCGCTGAGCATCACGCAGGCCAGGTTGGCATCGCCCTCCAGCACCGACTTGACGTAGCGGTTGAGTTGGCTGACGGTAATGACGGTCATAACAGCGTCCCTCCCGCTTTCAGGCAGGTCAGCACGGCGATCCCCGCCGCGTTGTCCGCCGAATACGCCGGCGGCGCGAACCGACCGCCGAATCGCTGCGACAGCACCTCACGCAGATACGCATTAGACATGACGCCGCCGGCATAGACCACCGGCAGATCGCCGTATTGCTGCAGCAATCGTTCGGTCATCGTCTCCACTGCCCCGCACACACTGAGCAGGCAGAAACGCGCCACCTCCTGCGGTGTTGCACCGCGTGTGAGCAGGTTGCGACACTGGTTTTCCACGCCGGAGAGATGACAGCTTGTCCCCTCCATCGTGGGGCGGGGGCGCTTGCCCTCCACCGGGTATGCCAGCCGCTCTAAGGCCGGTCCGGCAGGGAATTTCAGCCCCAGCATACCGCCAACGCGGTCAATGAGCTGTCCCGCCTTAAGATCCAGTGAGCCGGCGACACGCTCACAACGGATCACGGTCTCGTCATCCGGCTGTACAAGCAGCGCGTCCGTCGTGCCGCCCGATACGTGAAACGCCAAAAACGGGCGTTCCCGCAGTGCCAACGCCTCGGCACCGTACAGCGCGGCCATCACGTGGCCCTGCTGATGAGAAAACCGGTATACCGGCACGCCGAGAAGCGCTGCGATCTGCCGCGCCGCGCCCTCTCCCGACAGGAAGCAGGGCATATACGATCCGGGGGCTTGCGCGGGGCGATCCGAAGCACCGACCGCCGCCACCGAGGACAGCGTGCCGGTCTCCTGTGCTAAACGCTCAAACAGCTCGGGAAGCTGCCGTACGTGGTGAAACACCGCGTCACTCTGGCGCAGACCAAGCTCGCCCTCCTTGACCGGCAAAAGTTGTTTTACTTGCCAAAGCGCCCCCGTCTCGGCTTCAAAAGCCGCGACGGAGGTCGTGTAATTGCTGGTATCCAGCCCTAAATATCTTGTCATATTATGCCTCGTCGCGCCGCGCGATACCGCCCAGCACTCCGTTAATGAACGTGGCATCCGTGTCGCCGCCGTAGCGCTTTGCCAGCTCGACGGCTTCATTGATGGAAACGCTGACCGGGATATCCTCCGCCCACCGCATCTCATAGATCGCCAGACGCAGGATCGCCAACGTGACGCGAGACAGACGGTCGCGACTCCAATTGTGGGCAAATTCAGAGATCAGCCCGTCGATCTCCTCGACGTGTGCCACCGCACCTTCCGCCAAGGAGATCGCAAACGCATCTCCGGTAATATCGCGCGCTTCCCCTGCATTTTCCAAGATCTCCGCGATCGTCTCGCCGGAGAAGCTCCGTTCAAACAGCAGGATAAACGCCAGCTCTCTCGCTTCCCGTCGGGTCATGCACAACCATGCCTTTCTGTTTTCAAATTCCCAAAGCAGCCTTCCGCACCGCAGTGCGGAAGGCGCTTGTCTTTTGCTTTATTCCTCGTCGGCGGCCTTCTCTTCCAGCTCCATGCCTTCGATATGCACGTTGACCTTGGTGACCGGCTTACCGGTCATCGCCTGCACCGCGCTCTTGACCTGACGCTGCACCTGACCGGCGACCTCCGGAATACGGTAGCCCGCTTTCAGATTGACATATACGTCCACGATCGTCTCGTTTTCGTTGTTGACGACGGTAACCGATTTGGTTCCCGAGGAACTGACCAGACCGCGGATGTCCGTCACACGCGTCGCCATGCTTGCTACGCCCGGAACCTCCACCGCCGCCGTCGCAGCGATCGTCGCAATGACGTCCTCGGAGATGATGCAGCGACCCTCCGGCGATTGATAATCCTTCACATCCATGCTGATGTCCTCCCTTTCACTTTGTGAGTCTATGTGAGTCTATTATATACCACAAAGTACCGTCGGGGCAACTGTTTTTTGTCATTTTACCGTAACAATATTGATATTTTGTGTCAAAATCCCCGATTGAGCGGTCACTGTCTGCGAAATTTTCGCCGTATCCTGCACCGTCAGCGACTCGGCGCTGACCACGATGCTGCAGCTATCGCCCTCGATGTACACGACACAATCCGCAAAACCTTTGGCTTTGATAAGACTTTCGATCTTGCTCTCCTGCTCGATCGCCTTGGTGATCGCCAAGGCCTGCTGCGCCGCCGCGGCCTTCTGCTCCTCCGTCGCTTTGACGTCGCCGAGCAGCTCCTTGACCGTCTCGGTCATCTCCTCGCGGGCGCTCTGACGGCTGGCGCGAGCCTGATCGAAATACGCCGACCCGCTCTGTGCATCACCGGTGTCCGGTGTGGCGTTGACGTTCAGGGCATCTCCCAGCGTCTTATCGTCGTTCTGCTGTTGCTGCGTGCCGGTGTCCAGTAAACCGGACGGTGACTGGGCAAAATAATAATTGAGATATACCGCCATGCCCAACGCCACGACCAAGGTGCCGAGCAGCAGCTGCTTTTTACCGAAGAATTTTTTCATAGTCATCTCTCCCTTACGATAATTTCGTTACGCACACCCGTTTTTCGGACAAATCCATGGCTACCGTCACCGCTTCGATGATCCGTTGCCGTACCTCCTCGCGGTCTCCGCCCTCGCACACGATCACAACGCCGCGGATCGTCGGTTGGAGCTCGGTCACCAGCAGGCCGTTACGGCCGTCTCCGGTATCCACAACGATCACCGTGCTTTCACTGTCGTCACGCTGCGTCAGGCGTGAAGCGCTGTCGTCGGTATCCTCCTGACGGTCGGAATTGCTGCGCTTCTCGGTGGCATACACGTATTCCACACCGTTTTCCAGTGTGACCAACACCTCACATTCGCCCGCGCCCGCAATGCTGCTGACGATCTCCTTCAGGCGCTCCTCCGCTTGCTGTGCAAACGCCTCGGCTGTCAGCGCGTCAGCGGTGCTTTCCGCACGTTCCGGCAGCAGCTCCGATAACGCGAGCAACGCCACTCCCAAAAGCCCGGCAATGACCAACAGCTTGCGAGCACCGCCGCTGTGCAGCCATTTCTTCGCTTTGCTTGCCAAGCGGCCCTCTTGTTGCTCCATGACATTTCCTTCCTTTCATTGTGCTTCCACCGTGACCGCCGTTCCCAGTTGTTCTGACAACACCTCCCCCGCCGACTTGGCGTTTGGCACCGTTTGTTTGTCCACTGTTATGGTAACTTGTTGAATATATATGCCGCCATCCGCGGAAGTATCCGTCGTGACCTCGATTTTTTCCGCGGTCACACCGCGGGCAGCCAAGCATTCCTCCGCCATAACGGTCACCGTCTCCTTGATCTGCTTGTGCAGCTGCCCGGTGACGGTATCCTCCAATAATTTGGCGGTCACTTCCTCCGGCAAGCCACCGATATCCAGTTCGGCAAATGATTGCCACCGCAGCAACGGCAGCATCATACAGCAAATAAAGAAAGTCGTGGCGATCAGCCGAAACAGCTTGCCGGTACTGTTCTTGGGTGCCAACAGTTGAACCGCCGAACAGCCCAACGCCGCGATACAGACCGCGGCACTCCACGCGCGTATTCCGTCCATATTATCCTCCCGCCGCCGTTGTCACGACGGTAACAGCCACGATAAGAAACGAACCGCTCGCGGCCAAGATGCCGATCAGGCAGCGAACCGTGCTGCGCGCCGTCTCCAGCATACCGGTCATCGCGTGAAGCTCAAACATTTCCGCCGCCATGTGGCATACTGACAGCAGCAAACTCCACCCCACACAACGCAGCAGCGGCGGCAAAATGATGAGGGCTGTCGCCGCCACGCCGAACGCGCCGAGCGTGGAGTGCAGCAACTGCAAACAGCCACGGATGGTGGAAAAGGCTTCGCTGAGAGAACCACCCACCACCGGCACGAAACTGGAGATGGAAAACTTCAGAGCGCGTGTCCCCAAGTTGTCCGCGGCGCGGGCAGTGAGATTTTGCAGCGACAGCAGGCCGCTGAACAGCATCATCCCCAACGTCAGCAGCCACACCGCCATCTTGCTGAGCAGCTTTCCGGCGCTGCCGAGTTTTACCTGCGGTGTCACCGATCCGGTCACGCCGAGCGCGAGCGAT
>JAZNKN010000010.1:0-12861 GCA_045578625.1 Acutalibacteraceae bacterium
GGGAAATGCCTCCTTGGTAATGCTGGTAAAGACGAGCTCTCCCTTCTCTCCGTAGGGCAGGACCTCACCGGTCGCGGGATCGATGATCTCGGCGATAAAGTGGTCCTCATTGACGTGCATACCGGTCTGCTCGGAGCATTCAAAGCTGACACCGGGGCCGGAGGTCTCGGTCAGACCGTAAATGTCGTACGCCTTAATACCGAGCTTATTCTCGATATCGTGACGCATCTCCTCACTCCACGCTTCCGCGCCGAAGATACCGGCCTTGAGTTTGATCTGGTCGCGGATACCGCGCTCGTAGATCGACTCTGCCAGATACGCCGCATACGACGGCGTGCAGCACAGAATGGTAGCACCGAGGTCAGTCATAAACTGCAGCTGACGGTCAGTATTGCCCGAGGACATCGGCAGCGTCAGGCAGCCGACACGGTGCGAACCGCCGTTGAGGCCGGGACCGCCGGTGAACAAGCCGTAGCCGTACGCCACCTGGCACACGTCCTCGTTGGTGCCGCCGGCAGCAACGATCGCGCGGGCGCAGCAATCCTCCCACAGATCAATGTCGTGCTGGGTATAAAACGCCACCACGCGCTTGCCGGTCGTGCCGGAGGTGGACTGGATGCGCACGCAGTCCGAAAGCGGCTTGCCGAGCAGGCCGTAGGGATATGCCTCACGCAGGTCATCCTTCGTCAGGAAGGGCAGCTTGTGCAGATCGGCTACACCCTGAATGTCGTGGGGAGTCGTCTCCTTCTCCTCCATCTTTTTGCGGTAATAAGGAACGTTGTCCCAAACGTGCTGAACCTGTTTGACCAAGCGTTCGTTCTGCCATCCCAGGATCTGCTCTCTGGATGCGGTCTCGATTTCCGGTTGATAATAGTTAGCCATGGTGTTCCTCTCCTTGTATTGGTATCTGATTATGCCTCTCGTCCGAGCATGAACGCTTTTTTGTTCAGCTCCAGGAACTTGGACGGTACGCTCTGTTCGATCGCCGTCATCCACTCGTCAACGGTAAAGTCAAAGTTTCGGGACAGATGACCCATCAATACGATATTGACAGCCTTGGCAGAACCGGCTTCCTCCGCCAGCTTCAGCGCATCAAACGCATCCACGTCGATACCGGCCGCTTGCATTTTGGCGGCAAGGTCGGTGGGATACGCCTGTACACCGGTGATGACCGGCATCGGATTGATCTGCTGGGTGTTGGCCACGATCTTGCCGCCGGACTTCAAATACTCAGTCCAACGGGCAGCCTCCAACAGTTCAAAGGAAACGATGTAATCCGCCTCGCCCTTATCGATGATGGGAGAATAGACCTTGTCACCGAAACGAACGTAAGTAACCACACTGCCGCCGCGCTGGCTCATACCATGGACCTCGGACACCTTAATGTCGTAGCCCTTGGTGAGCAGCAGACGCCCCAACAGCTTGGAAGCAAGCAAACTTCCCTGACCGCCGACACCGACGATCATAATATTCTGTGTTTTCACGGTCAGACCTCCTTCGGCACCTGCAGGGCATCAAACTTACACAACTGCGCGCAAACGCCGCAGCCGGTACACAAGGTGTTGTCCACCTTGGCTTTGCCGTCCACCATGCTGATGGCGGGGCAACCGATCTTCATGCACATTTTGCAGCTCTTGCACTTGTCGGCAACGACCGTTAGCGGCTTGCTGTGCTTGACATATTTCAGCAGCGCACATGGACGGCGGGAGATGATGACCGAGGGTTCTTCCGCAGCCAGTTCCTCTTTCAGAACGGCATCGCACTGTGCCAGATCATAGGGATCGACCACCGTGACACGACGGATACCCACCGCTTTACACAGCGTTTCCAGATCGATCTTGGTGCAGGGATCACCCTTGAGATTGTAGCCGGTGGTGGGGTTCTGCTGATGACCCGTCATACCGGTGATGGAGTTATCCACGATGATGACCGTGGAATTGGATTCATTGTAGGCGGCATTGATCAGGCCGGTGACACCGGAATGCATAAAAGTGGAGTCACCGATCACGGCCACCGCCTGCTTGCCGCTGGCCTTCGTGAAGCCGTGCAGGCCGGAGATGGATGCGCCCATGCAGATGGTGGTATCCAACGCCCCCAACGGCGGCACCGCGCCCAAGGTGTAGCAACCGATATCACCAAGCGCCGTGACCTTGTTTTTGGCCAACGTGTAGAACAAGCCGCGATGCGGACAGCCGGCGCACATCACCGGCGGACGCGCAGGAATGACCTCGTCCAAGGCCGCACCGGCACTCGGTACTTCTTCGCCCAACTTGGCAGCGACAAGATTCTGCGAAAACTCGTCGATGCAAGGGAAGGTCGCTTTGCCGATGGGATCCAGTCCCAGTTCGCGGCAATGCGTCTCAATAAAGCTGTCCAGTTCTTCAACGACACACAGCCGATCGACCGACGCAGCAAAATCCAAAATCTTTTTAACCGGCAGCGGCCAGATCATACCCAGTTTGAGCACCGGATAACGGTCACCGCACACCTCTTTGACATACTGATACGCCGTGGAGGAGGTGATGATACCCAGTTTGCGGTCCTCCCCTGCCTCCACACGGTTGATCTCCGCCGTTTCGGCATACTCAATCAGCGCCTTGGTGCGCGCCTCAACCACCGGATGGCGGCGCTTGGCGTTACCGGGCATCATAATGTACTTCTGCGGCGTTTTTTCATATTCCTTGCTATGCTCCACACGTTCGCCCGGCTCGACCACGCTCTGCGAATGGGACACGCGAGTACACATCTTCAGCAGTACCGGCGTATCGTATTCTTCAGACAGATCGTAGGCCAGCTTGGCAAAGGCCAACGCCTCTGCCGAATCGGCGGGCTCCAACATCGGGATCTTGGCAGCGCGAGCGTAGTGCCGCGAATCCTGCTCGTTCTGCGAGCTGTGCATACCCGCATCGTCTGCCACCGCGATGACCATACCGGCGTTGACACCGGTATAAGCGATGGTAAACAGCGGGTCAGCCGCAACATTCAGGCCGACGTGCTTCATACCGCAAAAACTGCGGCTGCCGGACAGCGATGCACCGAAAGCGGCTTCCATAGCCACCTTCTCGTTCGGTGCCCACTCCGCGTAGACCTCCGGATATTTGGCGACCGCCTCGGTGATCTCCGTACTGGGAGTACCGGGATAACTGGAAACGAAGCTGCAACCGGCCTCATACAGACCGCGCGCAACCGCTTCGTTACCGAGCATCAGTGTTTTCATTTCGGATTACCTCCTTGGACTTTGGTTGAAGTATACCTGATCAACCGATCGAGTCCTTTGCCGTGACTTCAACCTTGCGGTCGTAGCAAGCAAACACACCGTCGACCATTTCCTTATCCGGACGCTTGGTAAGCACACTTACCACCGGAACGATGATGAGACCTGACAGCATACAGAACGCGCCGGCGTTGATGGGCGACTGCAGGATCACCGGGAAATAGGCCTTGGCAACGGTATTGGCCAACATGACCACCGTCGAGAACACAAAGCTGACCCACACGGCCGGTTTGGTGACACGCTTCCAGTACAGGCTGTACAGGAACGGCGCGAGGAAAGCACCCGCCAACGCACCCCAGGACACGCCCATCAGCTGAGCGATAAAGGTGACGTTGGATTTGTACTGAATCAGCGCCAGGATCACCGAGATCAGGATGAATACCACAATGAGAAGGCGCATAATAAGAAGCTGCTTCTTCTCACTCAGTTTCTTTACAATTGTACCCTTTATGAAATCCAATGTCAAGGTCGAACTGGAGGCCAGCACCAAAGACGAAAGCGTGGACATCGATGCGGACAGCACCAACACGACCACAATGGCGACGAGCATGTCGGACAGACCGGACAACATCGTGGGGATGATGGCATCAAAGCCTTCGGTAGCCACGTCCACCTTGTCACCGAACAGACGACCGAAGCCGCCCAGGAAATAGCAGCCGCCGGCGACGATCAGTGCGAAAACAGTAGAGATGATCGTGCCCTTTTTGATCGCGCTTTCGCTCTTGATCGCATAGAACTTCTGCACCATCTGCGGCAGCCCCCACGTACCGAGCGAGGTAAGGATCACCACGCCCAACAGGTTGAGCGGGTCAGGACCGAAGAAGGAACTGAACGCACCGGCCTTGATGCCCGCCGCCGGATCGCTGACCCTGCTCAGCTCGCTGAGCGCTTCGGTCAGGCCGCCCTGCGTGTTCAGCACCGCCACGATGACCGCAATGATACCCACGATCATAATGATACCTTGAATAAAATCATTGATAGCGGTCGCCATATAGCCACCGGCGATCACGTAGACACCGGTCAGCACCGCCATAACGATCACGCAGACGGAATAATCGATATCAAACGCCATACCGAACAAGCGGCTGAGACCGTTGTACAGCGACGCGGTATACGGGATCAGGAAGATAAAGATGATCGCCGAAGCCGCAAGCTTCAATGCTTTGCTATTGAAACGGCGTTCAAAGAACTGCGGCATCGTCGCGCTATCCAGATGCTGGGTCATCACGCGGGTACGGCGACCCAAGATCACCCAAGCGATGAGCGAGCCGATGATCGCATTGCCGATGCCCGCCCACGTTGCGGCGACACCGTATTTCCAACCGAACTGGCCGGCATAGCCGACAAACACGACCGCCGAGAAGTACGACGTACCGTAGGCAAACGCGGTCAACCACGGACCGACGCTGCGGCCACCCAGAACGAAACCGTTGACATCGGTGGAATGCTTGCGGCAATACAGACCGACACCGATCATAACGCCGAAGAAAACGACCAACATGGCAATTTTGATAAACATCCGACGCTCTCCTTTAATTTTATCTTTTAGCCGGTTATCTGCGCTTCCACCAAGCGGCCTTGGCAGTATTTTTCACGCAGCACTGGCTTTTCGATCTTACCGGTGGGATTGCGGGGAACCTTGTCGAAAATGATCTTCTTGGGACGCTTGTACCGCGGCATTCCCTCGCAAAACGCGTTGATCTCGTCCTCGGTGCAGGTCATACCGTCCTTGATCTCGATGATCGCCGCGGCGATCTCACCCAAACGCGGATGCGGCAGACCGATGACTGCCACGTCCTTGATCTTATCAAAGCCGCGCAGGAAATCCTCGATCTGGACGGGATACAGGTTCTCACCGCCGGAGATCACAACGTCCTTTTTGCGATCGACCAGGAAGATGAAGCCGTCCTCATCCTCTCGCGCCATATCGCCGGTGTAGAGCCAGCCGTCCTTCAGAACCTCGTCGGTCGCTTCCTCATTTTTGTAATAGCAAAGCATCACGCCGGGACCTTTGACGATCAGCTCGCCAACGTCACCTTTTTCCACCGGCTGACCGTTGGGATCTACGATCGCGCACTCCCACAAGTAACCGGCCTTACCGATCGCGCCGACCTTATGAACGTTCTCCACGCCCAAATGCACACAACCGGGGCCGATGGACTCCGACAGACCGTAGTTGGTGTCGTACAAATGGTTCGGGAATCGCTTTTTCCAGTTCATAATCAGGCTTGGCGGCACAGGCTGTGCGCCGATATGCATCAAGCGCCACTGCTCCAGATAATAATCATCCAAATTGATGCGGCCGGAGTCGATCGCGTCCAAAATATCCTGCGCCCACGGCACAAGCAGCCACACGATGGTGCATTTCTCCTCGGTCACGGCACGAAGGATCCATTCCGGCTTCACACCGCGCAACAGCACTGCACGGCTGCCCGACAGCAGCGAACCGAACCAATGCATCTTGGCACCGGTGTGGTACAGCGGCGGGATGCACAAGAACACATCCTCACGCGTCTGGCCGTGGTGATTCTGCTCTACTTGACACGAACAGGTCAGTGCGCGGTGGTTGTGCAGGATGGCTTTGGGGAAACCGGTCGTACCGGAGGAAAAATAGATCGCCGCGTGGTCGGTCTCTTCCAGAACGATTGGAGGCGCACTGGAGGAGCAATACTCGACCAACCGCATGCAATCCTCGGTGTACGCCGGACCGTTCTTACCGACGTAAAACAGTTTGACACCGGGGATCTCGTCCACGATCGCATCCATGCGGGACACGAACTCCGGACCGAATACCAGAAGATCCACGTCCGCCAGCTCGAGGCAATACTTGATCTCGTCACTGGCATAACGGAAGTTCATAGGCACCGCGATGCAGCCAGCCTTCAGGATACCGAAATAGATCGGCAGCCACTCCAGGCAGTTCATCAGCAGGATCGCCACCTTGGTCCCCCGCTTCAGCCCGCGGCTGAGCAGCAGATTGGCAAACCGATTGGCGCGGCGGTCAAAATCCTTCCAGCTCATTTCACGGCGGTACGGCGCGTCGGGATTGGCATTTTCGATCAAATTAAAATCCCGCCACGTCACGGCGTTGTCCCGCTCCTCCGAAGGATTGATCTCCACCAAAGCGGTCTCCGAGCCGTAAAGTCGGGCGTTCCGTTCCAAATACTCTGTGATAACCATCGTGTTTCTCCTTTATATAAGAAGTATAAAATTCCCAATGTAAAACAGTTTAGCACTTTTAAGTGCTAAAGTCAACACCGCGTTGTCAAACTTTGCAAAAAAACTGCGGCTTGGAAAAGATACGAAAACCTGACACAAATTGACACGCATTTTCGTCTGAGCGCAACACACACTACTACTGCAAACGCAAGATCAAATACAGGCGACAGCCAACAACATTGTTTTGAGGAGTGTAACGTATGTCCAGCAAGAACAGCATGGTTCCCGAGGCTCGCGAGGGTCTCAACCGCTTCAAGATGGAAGCTGCCAACGAAGTCGGCGTGACCCTGAAGCAGGGCTACAACGGCGACCTGACCGCGAAGCAGGCCGGTTCTATCGGCGGCCAGATGGTCAAGAAGATGATCCAGCAGTACGAGAACAGCCTGAAGTAATTTCGGTTTCTCGTAAAAAGGCCCCGCCGGAGGACAACCGTCCCCCGGTGGGGCTTCTTTTTTGGTTGTATTTTCCGACAGACTGTGATACAATACGCTGGTAGCCAAAATTTGCTGTTTTTCGAGGGGGATACCGAATGATCCTTTACGAAAATAAATGCGACACCTTCTATGCCGAACGCCGCACCATGTTTACCACCGAACCGCATCTGCATCATCATATCGAGGTGCTATATCTCGTCGAAGGTGAACTGCAGGTTACCGTCGGCGACACCGTGTATCGCGCCGGTGCGGGCGACGTGGTATTCGTATTTCCCAATCAGATCCACAGTTTTGAGGACCTCGCCCCCATTCGCGGCCATATCCTCATCACGTCCCCCGACGATTACCCCGAACTGGTAAACATCTTTAAGAGCAATCTGCCGCACAGTCCCATCCTTCATCCGGACAGCGAGGAGATCTGCGCGCTGTTTGAAAGCATCTCCCACTACACGGAGACCAAACCGCCGCATTGCCGGGCGATCATGCGCGGCTATTCCTTGGTGTTGCTCAGCCTGCTGCTGCCGATTCTGGAGCTGCATCCTCAGAACACGCTGAATCTGTCGCTGGCACAGCGGGTGCTGCTTTACTGCGACGAGCATTATACCGAGCCGCTGAATCTGGAACTGCTGTCCCGCCGGTTCGGGGTCAGCCGCTTTTACATCTCCCACGTGTTCAGCGACAAGGTCAAGATCAATTTTAACAACTATATCCACATGCTGCGCATTCAAGCGGCCAAGCAGTTGCTGCAGCACGAAGTGCGCGCCGTGACCGAGATCGCCTATCTGGTAGGCTACAACAACATCCGTTCCTTCAATCGGCGGTTCTGCGCCGTCACGGGATACACCCCCACCGAATACCGCCGTCGGCGGCATGACCATGAGTTGTAAATAAAAAATTCGCAATGTGCATATTTTTTCCGGATTTTGGCTTGACAAACGCCGAAAATGGGGTATAATATAACACGGTCTCCACATTGCGGAATTGTGTAAAGGTAGCACGACAGTCTCTGAATCTGTTTGTCTAGGTTCGATTCCTAGTTCCGCAGCCAAAAAATCCCATCGCGAATGCGGTGGGATTTTTTTATCCGATCCGAAGGATCGGTATGTCATCACCCGCAGGGTGCATGTGATCGCCACAGGCGTATGGCATCGCGCGTCAGCGTGTATTTCTCTTTCGGATCGATGCTATGCAAACACCCCATCTTCCCGACACAAACGTGTCGGGAGTTTTTTTGTCAAAATATAAGGATTTTTCCGGTTTGGATTGTATAATAAGTGAAGAGGCAAAAGTAGCCGCTTCAAGACAGGAGGGATCACCATGGATAACGCTGCCAGTAGCTACCGGCGTTTTCTCGACGGTGATGAAGCTGCTTTTGATGAAATTATCAAAGGATTGTTTGACCACCTCGTCTTTTTCATTGACCGCTATGTACAGGACACCCATGCTGCCGAGGACATTGCCATCGACGCCTTTTCCGATCTGGTGGTTCACAAGTCCCGGTACAACTTCCGCGTCACACTGAAGACCTATCTGTTTATGATCGGCCGCAGCCGCGCACTCAACTACATAAAAAAGCGGAACCGTCTCATTACCACCGAGTTGTCCGAAGCCGAAAGTGCCGTTGCTGACCGTGTGTCGTTGGAGGAGCATCTCCTGCAGAGCGAACGCAACCGTATGCTGAACCGTGCTTTAGCGGCCTTACCGAAAGATATGCGAGCGGCGATACATCTCGTTTACTTTGAAGAACTATCCTACGAGGAAGCCGCAATGGTCATGAAAAAGAATAAAAAACAGGTGGACAATCTGCTGTATCGAGCAAAGAGCATGCTTCGCACCAGTCTCGGAAAGGAAGGCGAAGAATTGGTATGAGAAATTTTGAAGAACGGAAGGCGGAAATATTCCGCCGTGGCGAGGAACGAATTTACACCCGAAAGGTCGTCCGTCGGGTGTTGGTGGCGTGTGTACCGCTCGCACTGTGCATCGCAGCAGCCGTCTCTGCTCTCCCCACGCTCCTCCGACGACCCGCAAATGCACCACCGACCGCGACCACGGCAACGGCACCATCGGTGCGCGAATGCGTAGAGATCCGCGCGGAATCCTATTATCAGAAATACACCGATATCCAGACCGTTACGGCAGTTGAGGATACCCTTACCGCCATTATCAATAAGGCTGATCCGGAAGATGTACCCGCACCCAACGGCACCACCCATGGCGAGACCGCCACCCACAACAGCGAATATACCATCACACTGACCGACGAGGACGGTGCGGCAACAACGTATACGCTAACGGAGAAGCGCTTGCTGGCAGATAAAACGGGAAAAGAATATCTGCTCTCTGATAATGAAGCAACGACCCTGCGCATCCTCATTAGCAACGATGAGCGAACACGCTCGGTCGGACGGTATTTGAAATCCAGAAGCGGCGATCATATGCTCATCGTTGACGACGCGGTAACCGTCCTTTGTGATGTCAGCGACCTGTTTTCGCCGTTTGACAGGATCAAAACAGGTGACAAACTTTTGGTATTTCATGATGAGATCCAAGAATCGTATCCTGCTCAGACCAATGCATACTATTGTGTCCGTTTGGAATCGGGTAGTGTTGATGATATCTCGAATACCGTTATCGCCAACCTCTCCCTGCTGGGATGGCTTGACCCCACGGTATGCTATCATCCGCTCGCGCCGGGAGCGGACGAGAGCCGCGTCCCCTTCGGCGCACAATACGTTCGCACCAATGGCATGGCCGATGTCACTTTCCCCTCGGCCGTAGTCATCCGTTCTAAGGCCGAATTACGCGCCTATTATGAGGATTATAAAGAGCAATTCGATCTGGAGCGTCGGGAGGCGGGGGGCTTTTTGGATGCCTGCGACAAATACGATGACGCCTATTTTGAAGAACGCATTTTGATTCTTGCCCGGGTAGAATCCGGCAGCGGATCCACGCGGTTCAATGTCACGGATGTCCGCGTATCGGAAAGTGGTACGCTGACGATCGATATCGCCGCATTAACGCCGGAGTTCATCACCTGCGATATGGCAGAGTGGCACATTTTCATTGAACCCGAACTCGTGATCGGCGCACTCAGCGAAGAAAATATACAGATCCATACTTCCGCCATCCATCTGCAATAACGAAAAAACGGAGCAGGCTCATGTGAGTGTGAGTCTGCTCCGCTTTTTCATTATTTCTTGCTTTTGTATTCCTTGATATAGGCGTTGATATTTGCCTTGCAAGCCTCGTTGATCTCCTCCATACCGGGGCCGACCAGCGCCATCGTGCGGTCGTAGGAATAGCCTGCTTCAGTGACCTCCGCCTCGCTCAATCCGTAATCGGAAACCCAATCCACCGTCTTATCCAACGGAATGAGGATGTATTCCTCAAACGAGCTGTTGGTGGGATACGAGGCACGTATAAAGCCGCGGCCCATACACCAAACCGGCAGTACATCCACCGCGGTGATCATCACCGAGCCATCGTCGAACTTGGTGGCGATCACGTTGAACAGCAAGCCGTCCTCGGTGTGGCCGTTGTCGTTGCAGGTCGTGCCGTGCTCCAAGCGGTGCTGATCCTGCGTTCTGTCCGCCACGTCCGGATAATCACAGCCGGCGTGGTGCCAAGAATCCTGGTAGCAGTACGGACTGTTCGCCTGTGTGCCGCCCGCCATACACTCGATGTGCTGTCCCGACAGCAGATTGCCGCTGGAATACAGGCACACGGTCTGGTGGTCACCGGCGGTACTGTTGATGAGCTCCAACGGCTGGATCTTATGCGGATGGCCGCCGACAATGACATCTACGCCGAGATCACACATCTTCTGCGAGATCTCCTGCTGCTTGTCATTGGGAGAAAGCGCGTATTCCTCGCCCCAGTGGATATACAGATAGATCAGCTCGGCACCGTCTGCCCGCATCGATTCAAACACCGCCGCGGCATCGGTATAAAACGCTTCCAGATTGCTCGTGGAGAAGCCGTTGGTATTCCAATAGCTGCCGTAGGTGTAATTGACGATACCGATCTTGATACCGTTAACATCCTTGACCACATACCGCGTATCCGCGGCGTTGTAGCGGCTGCCGGTAAAGTCCATCCCGTATTCCGTCAGCGTATCCATCGTCTTTTTGATTCCGGAAACGCCGCCGTCCGCAATGTGGTTGTTAGCAGTTAGACCCATATCGTATCCGCATTCACTCAGGGATTTTACCACACCGGTCGGCACGCGGAACGGAAGGGAACTGTACGTGCCGTTGGCACTCACGGAAAATTCCGCGTTTACGACCGCGTAATCCAGTTCCGTGACGTACGGCTTCAGGAACGCGAACGAATCGGTATAGTCAAACACGCCGGTAGAGGCATCGTAGCCGGATTGACGCACACCGTTATGGATCAAAATATCGCCCGAGCTGCCCACCGTGGCCGTGGCGACGACCTTGGGCGCGTCGGGATCGTCCGGAATGTCGGGTTGATTGGGGAACGTGGAACGCGTCGCTGTTGCAGCGGTGTTCTTTGTTCCCTCCCCCGAAAAATCAGTGTTTTTCAAATAATCGATCAGCGTACCGACACCGGTAGCAATTCCCCAACCGGCCAACACGATCGCAACGACACTGGCGACGGCGATCGCGGTGATCAGCAGACGCTTCTGCTTGCGGCGGGTACGCGCATGTCTTCTGGGCGGCATAGACAGTTCCCCCTGTTTCTCGTAATACCAGTATTGTACACTATTTTGCACTGCTCGTCAACTTGCGATTCACACTTGATGCGGCTGACGAAACGGTGTATAATAAGATTACAGCACAATTTTCAAAAAAATTAAAAAAATCACCCTGCGTGAGGTGTTGCTCGTGACGCAGCGTCATGTTGTATCATGGGTAACAAGGAGGTGAAAGCTATGTCAAAATACACGACCGGAGAACTGGCAAAGCTCTGCGGCGTTTCGGTGCGAACGGTTCAATACTATGACAACCGAAACATCCTGACGCCCAGTGAACTCAGCGAGGGCGGCCGCCGCCTGTATTCCGAGGACGATCTGAAAAAGATGCGCGTCATCTGCTTCTTAAAAGAACTCGGCTTCTCGCTAAACGCCATCAGCGAGCTCTTTTCCGAGGACGACCCCGGCAGCGTCATCCTCCTTCTACTGGATCAGCAGGAGCAGCAGCTTCGTCGGGAACTGGAGGAAAATCAGGAAAAGCTAAAACGCGTGGAGGCGTTGCGTCAACAGATCAAAGGGGCTGCATCCTTCTCGGTTGAATCCATCGGCGACATAGCTGAGCACATGAAAAACAAGAAAAAGCTGTTCCGTGTACGCATGACGATGCTTGCTGTAGCCTTGGTGGGTGAAGCCATCGAGATCGGCACCATCCTGCTGTGGATCTACCAAGGCATCTGGTGGCCCTTTGCGATCGGTCTGCCGATCCTCATCGGCATCTGCACTTGGATCTCGGTGTATTACTTCCGTAGCGTGGCGTATATCTGCCCGCAGTGCCGTGAGGTGTTCAAGCCGAAATTCAAAGAGGCCTTTTGGGCGTACCACACTCCCACAACGCGCCGCCTGACCTGCCCGAAATGCGGGCACAAGGGTATGTGCGTGGAAACCTACGGCAAAGACCTGTAACCCAAAACGGCGAGGAGAACTCCTCGCCGTTTTTCTTTTTTGTCACGCGCTGCCGTCACCGCATAGGATGAGAGTAGATAACTCCATTCTTATGGAAAGGTGACGGCGTATGAACTCTTTGATCGGTCTGCACTGTCTCGCTCCGGGCGAGCGAGGCATCGTTAAGCAGTTACATACCACCGGCAGTATGCGACGTCGGTTATTGGATATCGGTCTGACACAAGACACCGTGGTGGAATGCGTAGGCCGCAGCCCCGGCGGCGACCCCGCCGCGTATCTTATTCGCGGCGCGGTCATCGCCATCCGCGCGAAGGACA
>JAZNKN010000011.1:0-89979 GCA_045578625.1 Acutalibacteraceae bacterium
GTCTTCCTAAGACCGCTTGGCCTCCGACTTCCACGGCATCTGCCGGGTTGATCACCGTCATGCCGGGGATGGTGCGCATCAGCGCGATATCCTCGTTGCACTGGTGGGTCGCGCCGTCCTCTCCAACGGAGATACCGCCGTGGGTCGCGCCAATCTTAACATTAAGATGCGGATAGCCGATGGAGTTGCGGACCTGCTCAAACGCGCGGCCCGCCGCGAACATTGCAAAGGAGGAAGCAAACACCGTCTTACCGGTGGAGGCCAGACCCGCCGCGATGCTCATCATATTGCCCTCGGCGATGCCGCAGTCGAAAAACCGTTCGGGGCAGGCCTTCTTGAACACACCGGTCTTGGTGGCGGCCGCGAGGTCCGCGTCCATCACCACGATGTTGGGATCTTCTACAAGTGCCAGCAGGCCGTCGCCATAGCCGTCACGGGTCGCTTTTTTGATCACGTCTGCCATGTTCAGCCCTCCTTGATCGCTGCCAGAGCCGCACGCAGCTCCTGCATCGCTGTCTCATACTCTTCTGCGTTGGGACCCTTGCCGTGCCAACCGACCTGGTTCTCCATAAAGGAGACGCCGCGGCCCTTGACCGTCTTCATCACGATGGCGGTAGGTTTGTCGGTGCAAGCGCGGGCAGCGTTCAGCGCCGCTTCGATCTGGTCAAAGTCATGACCGTCGATCTCCACCACGTTAAAACCGAAGGCAGCAAACTTTTCGGGGATGGGATACGGAGAATTGACCTCTTCCATCGTACCGTCGATCTGCAGATCGTTGTTATCCACAATGACACAGAGGTTGGACAGCTTCTTGTGAGAGGCAAACATCGCCGCCTCCCAGACCTGACCCTCTTGGATCTCGCCGTCGCCGAGGATGGCGTAAGTGCGGTAGTCCTTGCCGTCCAGCTTGGCAGCCAGCGCCATGCCCACAGCCGTGGAAACGCCCTGGCCCAACGAGCCGGTGGACATATCTATACCGGGAGTGGTGGCCATGCAGGGATGACCCTGCAGCATCGCGCCGACGTGACGGAGGGAGCGGATCTCCTCCTCGGGGAAGAAGCCGCGCAGCGCCAGCGCACCGTACAGCGCCGGAGTGCAATGGCCCTTCGACATAACAAAACGGTCACGATCCGCCCAGTTCGGGTTGCTCGGATCGACCCGCAGTTCCTCTGTATACAAATACGCCAGCATATCCGCAATGGACAGCGAGCCGCCGGGATGGCCGCTCTTGGCGTGGAAGGTGCCCTCAACGACCGCCATGCGGATACGCGTTGCCGTCGCCGAAAGCCTCTGAAGACGTGTTGCTTCCATAGTTTTTCCTCCTTCAGGTCATAATCACCCATATTGTAACACAGTTCTTTCTGAAATGCAATATTGACAAGTGTGTATTTTTTGTATAATATAGTGAGGATATATTATACGCGGAGGCATTTGTTATGAATAACACAGAAAAAACCATGGAAAAGATCGTTGCCCTTTGCAAGGGCCGCGGCTTTGTATTTCCCGGGTCGGAGATCTACGGCGGTCTGGCCAACACGTGGGATTACGGCCCGCTCGGTGCGGAGCTGAAAAGCAATATCAAGCGTGCTTGGTGGAAAAAGTTTATCCAGGAAAATCCCTACAACGTGGGTCTGGACGCCGCCATTTTGATGAACCCGCAAACTTGGGTAGCCAGCGGTCACCTCGCCGGCTTCTCGGATCCGCTGATGGACTGCCGCGAATGCCACGAGCGCTTCCGTGCGGACAAGCTCATTGAGGACTGGTGCGGCGAGAAAGGCTTTGAGCTGCCGAAGCCCATCGATGCATTCTCGCAGGATGAGATGAAGGCTTTCGTGGAGGAGCACAACATCCCCTGCCCAACCTGCGGCAAGCATAACTTCACCGATATCCGTCAGTTCAACCTGATGTTCAAAACATTCCAGGGCGTTACCGAAAACGCGAAGAACACCGTCTATCTGCGCCCCGAGACCGCGCAGGGCATTTTCGTTAACTTCCCCAACGTGCAGCGCAGCACCCGCAAAAAGCTGCCGTTCGGTATCGGCCAGATCGGCAAGTCCTTCCGCAACGAGATCACACCCGGCAACTTCATTTTCCGCGTGCGTGAGTTCGAGCAGATGGAGCTGGAGTTCTTCTGCAAGCCCGGCACCGATCTGGAATGGTTCTCCTACTGGCGCGAGTTCTGCCACAACTGGCTGCTCGCCATCGGTCTGAAGGACGAGAACCTCCGCCTGCGCGATCACGATCCGGAGGAGCTGTGCTTCTACTCCAAGGCGACCACCGCCTTCGAGTTCCTGTTCCCGTTCGGTTGGGGCGAGCTGTGGGGCGTGGCCGACCGTACCGATTACGATCTGACGCAGCATCAGGAAACCTCCGGCAAGGATATGACCTACTTCGATCAGGAAACGAACGAGCATTACATCCCCTACGTCATCGAGCCCAGCCTCGGCGTAGAACGCACCGTGCTCGCCGTGCTGTGCGATGCTTACGACGAGGAAATCGTCGATGCCGAGAAGAACGACGTGCGCACCGTGCTGCACCTGCATCCGGCGCTCGCTCCGTTTAAGGCCGCCGTTCTGCCGCTGTCCAAGAAGCTGTCCGAGCCGGCGCGCGCCGTGTTCGAGGAGCTGTCCAAGGAGTTTATGGTGGACTTCGACGATGCCGGCTCCATCGGTAAGCGTTATCGCCGCGAGGACGAGATCGGCACGCCGTTCTGCCTGACCTACGACTTTGAGTCGGAGGAGGACGGCTGCGTGACCGTGCGCGACCGCGACACCATGCAGCAGGAGCGCGTGGCGATCAGCGAGCTGAAGGCGTATCTGGCGAACAAGATCGCGTTCTGAGTTGTAAAAAAGTAAAAGCAGCGGACACCTCGGTGTCCGCTGCTTTTGGCATATTGGATGGAAATTTGTAGGGGTGGACCTCTGTCTCCCGGTCGCGATCACCGTCGGAGAAGCAAGGCTCCGGGGCAATTCTCCACCGTGACGGTCGCTGTGCCGTCTGCCTGATCGCCGTCCAGAGACCACGCCGGCGCGTCCTGTACCTTAAAGATGGCACGGGGTGCTTTGAAAAACTCAAACAGCTTCTTGTCGAACTTGCCGCTGTTGATCGATACGACCAACTTGCTGAAATCCGAGGCATTGCGCGGCGGCTTGACCAGTACGATCTCAAACAGACCGTCGTTCATATCCACCAGCCCTTTATCCAGCTTGACCATCCCCCCTACCGAGGTGGAATTGCTCACCGCGCCAAACAGATATTCTCCGGTAAAAGTGCGCTCCTCGGTCTCCACCGTGACGGTGTAGGGTCGGATATTTCCCAGTTCCTTGGCGCCCTCCAGCACATACGCCAGATGACCAAGAACATTCTTGGTGGTCTGTGGCGCGCTGTACGAGACCGCCGTAAACGCGCCGAACGACGCAATATAGGAGAAATACCGTTTGCCGTTCCACAAACCGATATCGAGCGGCATATCCCGCCCTTGCAAAATGGTGCGGATGGCATCGGGAACACGCTTCGGCAGATGGAGGGTAGCGGCAAAATCGTTGGTGCTGCCCAGTGGAACATACCCCAACGGCACCTGCCGACCGCAGATCTGGACACCATTGATGACCTCGCCCAGCGTGCCGTCACCACCGCAGCATACCACCAGATCGTGTGCCGCGCTGAGATCGTGAGCAACACGCTCGGCATCGCCGCGCTGAGCCGTGACGAACGACGTCACCTGCCAGCCCTCGCGGCAGAACGCTTCGGTCAGCGGAAATAAGGCGTTCTTTCCGCCCATTTTCCCTGCAACCGGATTCACGATGAGTAACACGCGCTGTGACAAGGTAAGGACCCCTTTGTTTCTTTATGTTTCTATGATAGCACCGTCTCCCGAAAAACGCAAGAATCCGCAGGGGATTTTTTACAAACGGTTGACAGACGAAACCGTTGCAAGTAAAATAGAAGGGTATCATCGCAAGGAGGTATGGGTATGGGTCTGTTTCGCCGTCGCGCACGCGACAACCGCCCCGCCGGTTTGGACAAGGTGGACGGTCATCTCGTCGCCTACGCGGTGCGCCGGGAACCGACCGGTGAGGTCGTGATCGGCAAAAACGGACGTATCTGCGCCGCGACCGAAACGCTGGAGCTGCGGTTTGAGGACGGCAGCGTGCCGTTTGCCTGCCCCGTCGCCACGCTGGAATTCGGGGAGTTGCTCAGCAAGAATGGCGTTCTCCTCACCGGCGACGACATCGTCACCGGCAAGCGTTGCACCGCCGTGGCGTACTATTCCTATCACCGAAAGTAAGCGTATCCCCCTGCAATATCACACCTCTGAAAGGTGGTTCTCTTGTATGAAATACCGTATACTGACCTACGGTTGTGTGTTGGCGTTGGCAGTCTCGCTGTGCGTGTCGCTGCCCGTCATGGCCGAACCCGAGTCGGGCGAGACCACGACGACCTCGGAAACGACGACCACGACCGAAACCGCAACGACCACAACGGAAAGCACCACGACCACGACCACAACGACGACCGAAGCCCCGACTACCACAACAGCCGCGAACAAAACCGAAGCCACAACGACCACCGTGACCACGACAAAAAATACAACGACCAAAGCCACCGTCACAACGAGCAAGGGCACGTCGGCATCCACCGGTACGACGACGAAGGGTACTGCCACAACGACTACGACGGTGTCGGCCACCGCCACCACCACGCAGCCGACCGCCGATGTCACCGTTCCGGATGAGCCGACCCACACCGAACCGATCGTACCGGCTCAGCCGCACGTCATCATCGGTGAACCGGGCGACGAGGACAACAGCCGTGTGTTTTTCTGCGACACAGCCGACGGACATTACCCCAAAAACATTTTGAATAACGAGGAGGACTACCCCGGCTACACAGCCGATTGGTGGGTCCCGGGCCGTACCGGTCTGGCGGTGCAGCTCGGCGGCGATACCGGCCGCTATCTGCGCCTGTCTCGCTACCTGTTCAACAACCAACAATCGGGTTCGATGAGCGCGTTTACCCTCTCAATGTGGGTCAACTGGCAAGGTAACGGTGAAAACGAGGAATATCTGGGTCAAAAGCTGCTTGCTCTCTCCACACAGGATCTGGACGACCGTTGGCATTCCGGCGACCGCCTGCAATGGGATCCTGATATTTGGTATGCCTTTGTGTCGCCGCATATGCGTGATAACGAGACCGGTTTGGACGGCATGTACATCCGTTGGGAGAACCAAAACGTGTTCGATAGCGGCGAGGACCTGTCCGTGGCAGACGGCAACACGACCTTTGCTCTGCCGACCGACGAATGGCATCACATCGCCGTAACGATGTCGGAAAGCGAGTTCACCCTGTACGTGGATGGCTATGCGCTGTACACCTGCAGCGGTATGATGGAATTTGAGGCGATGGCTCCCTACCTCGACCGTTTTTTCATCGGTCGCGGCGAGGATGGTGATCCCATGCTGAACGCGTTGATCGACGACGCGCTGCTGTATCCGCAGGCACTGGAGGCGGATCATATTGCCATGCTGGCCGCCGGTCTGGATCCTGCCGCCGGCACCGGCGCACCGAACGATCCCGAATACAAGGCTACCCGCCCCGCCACCTCCGGCACAACGGGTACGACGACCGCCGCGGTCGCTTCGCGCGTGTCCCGACTGGATCTGAACGAAGGTAAATTCCCAGTCGCCGTCGTGGCGATCCCCGCCGCTATTCTGCTGATCACGGTGGTGCTGTCGCTGCTGCTCAGCCCCAAAAAGACCGAGGAGGACGCTCCGGAGAATGAACCCGAATCGGCATCCGATGACGCCGAACCCACCGAAGAAGAAACGGTCGAACCGGAGGAGGATACGTGATGAAATACGTACAACGGATTGCCTGTCTGGCGGTGCTGCTGTTACTCACCGCGCTTCCGGTGTGCGCCGCGGATCATCAAAACGTGGCGTGGACCGAGGACGAGAGCGGCGGTTATTTCAACGTGACGTCGGAAAGCTCGTATGCACCGATCTGGGTGACACCCACCCTGGATGCGGGCGAGCGGCTGTTAGAGCCGGGAACCATCACGCTGAGCAACACGACCGACACGGAGCAGACGGTCGCCTTGGATTATGTGGAGCTGCCGTTCGACAACGCCAATGCGCTGATCTATCTCAACCATTTGAACATCACGGTATGTGAGGGCGAAACGGTTCTGTATGACGGTCCTTACAGCCGCATCAACGATGAGGGTGGTCTTGAGTGCGAGTACACGCTTGCTCCGCAAGAGGAGGTCGTGCTGACAGTAGACCTGCGGCGTGACTACAAGCCGCTCGCCGTGACCGGCTTTGAGGGCGATTCCCGAATCAGTTGGAAATTCGTCAACATCGTGGATGTGATCATTGACCCCAACCCCACAACCAAACCACAGGTGACAAAGCCTACCACGGTAACGACCACCGCTCCCGCAGAACCGGAGCCGTTCGGCGACCCCGAATTGGGCAATGTTCTACTCGCCGCCGGCGCCGCCGCGGTGCTGTTGGTGCTGGTGTGCATCGTGCAGCTGGTGCGCAAGATGAAAGCCGCACCCGCTCCGGCAGAAGATGCCGCGGATGAGGCTGCCGAAGAAACCGAAGTCCCCCCCGAAGAAGAATAACGATATCACGAACACCCCCGAGCCCTCGGGGGTGTTGTTTTACGCGGTAGAGAAGAGACATCCTTGATCAGACTCCATGAACACTTCACACAACACCTTTCTATTTTCGCTTGATTCTTTCAGATAAATTGTGTAAACTGGTATTAGAGACTACGTCTCATAAAACGCAGAATTTGACAATATGGAAAGGATGGGTCTTATGAGAAAAGCGGCGTTATTGTTAGCAATGCTTCTGTGTGTGACAATGGTGACCGGATGCGGTAAAACTGCTGAGAAACCGAGCGAACCGACCAAAGCGACAGATACCGTGGCCGACGCGAAAGCCGCGATCCAAAGCGGCGATATCCGTAAGGCCTACGATCTTCTCAAAGCGGACGGCGGTGACGAAGCCAAGGCAATGCTCGAAAACTTCGCGTTTGTGCTAACCAAAGAAGCGCGGGACGACGGCCCCGCCACAGTGTACACCTACGACTCCGCAGGCAATCTGACGGCGGAGGATTATACCAACACCAGCAGCGGCGACTATTGGTCCAAGATCACCTACACCCATGACGCGAACGGTCGTGTGCTGACCGAGGAGGAGACCAACTGCGACGGTTATTGGGCAAAATCCACACACGCCTACGACGAGAACGGGTACGAAGTTACTTCAACCTATTCCGAGAACGGTGAATACGGATTCACCCTCACCTACACCTACGACAGTAAGGGGAACATGCTCACCAAGCGGTTTGATTACAACAGCGGAAATTCGAGCGAAAGCGTCTACACCTACGATACCGACGGGAAGCAGCTGAGCGTGGTTATGACGGAGGGTGACACGTACTGGGAAAAACGCATCTGCACCTACGACGCTGACGGAAACGTGCTGACCGACGAATGGTCTAGCAACACTGCCGGACTCTTGCACAACTACGCCTACACCTACGAGGAAGGCGGCAACGTGGTGATCTGCTACGATCCCGACACTGCCAAGCGGTGGTCCACAACAACGTCCACCTACGATGCGAATGGAAATTTGTTAGGTGTCGACTACGTGTCCGACAGCGGTGAATGGCAGAAGACGGTTTGCAGCTACGATGCGAACGGAAACACGTTGACCAAAGACTATTCCAACAGCAACGATACGCAGGAAACCTACGTCTGCACCTATGATGCGGACGGCAATATGTTGACCAAAGACTATACGGTCAACAAAGGAACTGACCACGTAACCGCCTACACATGGGAACTGAGGTATTACCCGAACGGTGTACCGGCGCAGGTATCCACATGTGCTGAATCGGTCTATTTGCAATAGGTAGCGATCGGTATCTCGCCACCCCCGACAACTGTCGGGGGTGTTTTTTGCGGTAGGACGCTTCGGGTGTTCACAGATTTTTCACTTGTATCGCGTGGGGAGTTGTGATACAATGAAATATGTTATGACCATTTTTCGATGAGGTGACTGTATTGGGACTGCTGAAAACGCTGTTCGGTGATTATAGCACGCGTGAACTCAAGCGCATCAAGCCGCTGTGTGACAAGGTGCTGGCGCTGGAGGAGACCTACCGCGCCATGGACGAGGAAACGCTGAAGGCGCAGACCGCAAAGCTGCGCGACCGCCTGACTATGGGCGAGACGACCGATGATATTTTGCCCGAGGCGTTTGCCACCTGCCGCGAGGCGTGCGACCGCGTGTTAGGGATGCGTCCCTTCCCGGTGCAGATCCTCGGCGGCATCGTGCTGCATCAAGGCCGCATTGCCGAAATGAAGACCGGTGAAGGTAAAACGCTAATCGCTACCCTCCCCGCCTACCTCAACGCCCTCACCGGTGAGGGTGTGCATATCGTGACCGTCAACGACTACCTCGCCCGCCGCGACAGCGAATGGATGGGTAAGGTATACCGTTACCTCGGTCTGACAGTCGGCCTCATCGTACACGATCTGCCGAATGAGCAGCGCCGCGCGGCCTACGCCGCCGATATCACCTACGGCACCAACAACGAACTGGGCTTTGACTACCTGCGCGATAACATGGTGATCTACAAGGAACGCCGCGTGCAGCGTGGTCACGCCTTTGCCATCGTGGACGAGGTGGACTCCATCCTCATCGATGAAGCGCGTACCCCCCTCATCATCTCAGGTCAGGGCGACAAGTCCACCGATATGTACGCCCGCGCCGATAGCCTCGCCCGCACGCTGCGTATCCACAAGGTGCGTGAGATGGATACCAAAGAAGAGCAGGATACCGTGGACGGCGACTACATCGTAGACGAAAAGGCTCGCACCGCCACCCTCACCCAATCGGGTGTCAAGAAAGCGGAACAGTTCTTCAAGATCGAAAATCTGATGGATCCCGACAATGTGACTCTGCTGCACCACGTCAACCAAGCTATCAAGGCGCGTGGCGTGATGACCCGCGATGTAGACTACGTCGTCAAGGACGGTCAGGTCGTTATCGTCGATGAATTCACCGGTCGTCTGATGCCCGGCCGTCGCTACAACGAGGGTCTGCATCAGGCCATCGAAGCCAAGGAAGGCGTCAAGGTGGAGCGCGAGAGCAAGACGCTCGCCACCATCACGTTCCAGAACTTCTTCCGTCTGTACAAAAAGCTGTCCGGTATGACCGGTACTGCGATGACCGAGGAAACGGAATTTCAGCAGATCTACCACCTCGACGTGGTGGAGATCCCCACCAACAAGCCTCTCGCCCGTTTGGATCATTCCGACGTGGTCTACAAGACCGAGCGCGGCAAGTTCAACGCCGTCATCGACCAGATCGTCAACTGCTACGAGCGTCAGCAGCCGGTGCTGGTGGGTACCATTTCGATCGAAAAGTCCGAGCAGCTGTCCAAGCTGCTGAAGCTGCGCGGTATCCCGCACGAAGTCCTCAACGCTAAGCATCACGAGAAGGAAGCGGAGATCGTCGCACAGGCCGGTAAATCCGGTGCCGTCACCATCGCCACCAACATGGCGGGACGTGGTACCGATATTAAACTCGGCGGTAACGCCGAATTCCTCGCCAAGGCCGAGATGCGCCGCATGGGCATCCCGGAGGAGCTGATCGCGGAATCCACCGCGTTCGGCGAGACCGACAACGAGGAGGTGCTGGCCGCCCGCCGCACCTTCCGTGAACTGGAAGAAAAGCACCGCGAAGCCATCCGCCCCGAGGAAGAAGCGGTCAAGGCCGCCGGCGGCTTGTATATCATCGGCACCGAACGGCACGAATCCCGCCGTATCGACAATCAGCTGCGCGGCCGTGCCGGCCGTCAGGGCGATCCCGGTGACACTCGCTTCTACCTCTCACTGGAGGACGATCTGATGCGGCTGTTTGGTGGCGAGCGCATCTATTCGATGATGGAGATGCTCGGCGTAGACGAGACGATGCCCATCGAAAATCGGATGCTCACCAATGCCATCGAATCGGCGCAGCGCCGCGTGGAAGAGCGCAACTTCGGCATTCGCCGCAACGTGCTGCAGTATGACGACGTCATGAACCGCCAGCGCGAGCTGATCTACGATCAGCGCAACAAGGTGCTGGACGGCGAAAATATCCGCGAATCCATCTGGGGCATGATCCACGAATCCATCGAATCGACGGTGGGTCAGTATACCAACGACGAGGATCATACCGCATGGAACCTCGACGGTCTGCGCGCCTACTACAACGGTTGGTTAGCAGATGAGACGATGTTCCGCTACACCGCGCAGGAGCTGGAGGATATGGAAAGCGCTGATCTGGTGGACGCCCTCGTTAAGCGCGCCGAGGCGGTGTATAGTGCCAAGGAAGCCGAATACGGCGAGCTGATGCGTGAACTGGAGCGCGTGGTGCTGCTGAAGACCGTAGACCGCTACTGGATGGAGCATATCGACATCATGGACGAGTTCCGCAAAGGTATTGGCCTGCGTGCCTACGGCAACCAGGATCCCGTCGTTTTGTACCGCAAGGAAGGCTTCGATATGTTTGACGGCATGATCGCCGCCATCCGTGAGGACACCGCCCGCCTGATGCTGACCGCGCGTCTGCGCACCAAGGAGGAGCCCAAGCGTGAGGAGGTCGTAAGGCCGACCGCCACCTCCGGTGACGGCACCGACACAAAACGCACCGTCCGCAAAACACAAGCGGACAAGGTCGGCCGCAACGATCCCTGCCCCTGCGGCAGCGGTAAGAAGTACAAACAGTGCTGCGGACGATAAACAGCGTATAAAAGCCACCCCGACGAAATTTCGTCGGGGTGGCTTGCTTGTTGTATGAGATGCACTTCCCCAACGCCGTTATCGTCAGCTCTGTTGTTCCGCACCCTATCCTGCCTTTCTCGGGCGTTTTGCCGCCCAAATACCACAATCACTGTCAACATAAGCACTGCCCCCGCCGTTTTTGACAATATCTTGCAAAACGCGACAGAGCGTGGTATACTGAAAAACAATGATGACCGGAAACCGAGAGGGATCGTGTTATGTCTGTGTTGAAATGTAAAATTTGCGGCGGAACACTGGAACTGACGGGCGATGCGTCGGTCTGCGTGTGCCAGTATTGCGGCACCAAGCAGACCCTACCCAAGCCGTCGGATGAGCATGTCTCGACCTTGTACGAGCGCGCCGACCACTTTCGCCGCAACAACGATTTTGATAAAGCTATCCAGATCTACGAGCAGATCCTGAACGAAAACGCCACGGATGCCGAGGCGTATTGGTTACTGGTGTTGTGCCGTTACGGCGTGGAATACGTGGAGGATCCGAAGAGCAGCAAGCGTATTGCCACCGTCAACCGTATGCAGTACACATCGGTACTGTCGGACGAGGACTATAAGGCGGCGATCCGCTACGCCGATCTCGAACAAAAAACGATCTATGAGGCGGAAGCACACGAGATCGATACCATCCAAAAAGGTATCCTCGCTATTTCGCAAAAGGAGAAGCCGTTTGACGTCTTTATCTGCTACAAAGAGACGGATAACAACGGTCGTCGCACGCAGGATAGCGTGCTGGCAAACGAGCTGTATCATCAGCTTACCAACGAGGGCTTTAAGGTGTTTTTCTCGCGCATCACGCTGGAGGATAAACTGGGATCGGCCTACGAGCCATACATCTTTGCCGCGCTGAACTCGGCGAAGGTGATGGTGGTGCTCGGCACGAAGCCGGAGTATTTCAATGCGGTGTGGGTGCGCAACGAGTGGTCGCGCTTCCTCGCGCTGATCAAGAACGGCGCAAACAAAGTGCTCATCCCTGCCTACCGCGATATGGATCCGTACGACCTGCCCGAGGAGTTTTCGCACCTGCAGGCGCAGGATATGTCGAAACTCGGGTTTATGCAAGACCTCATCCGCGGTATTGAAAAACTGGCAGGTGTGGAAAAACCGAGCCGCGCCGCGGCTGTGGCGGTGCCTGCACCGTCGGCATCGGGCGTTGATCCGCTGCTGCGCCGTATGTCGCTGTTCTTGGAGGACGGCGATTGGGCGAGCGCCGACGAATACTGCGAAAAGGTGCTGGATCAAAACCCCGAGTGCGGTGAAGCGTATCTCGGTAAACTGATGGTGAAGCTGAAAGTCCGCCGCCGTGAGCAGCTGGCAGAGCAGGCACAGCCATTTGACGACCATCCCGATTACCAAAAGGCGGTGCGTTTCGGCGACGCGGCTCTGCGTGAGGAACTGGAGACAGCGATCCACACCATTCAAAACAAGGCGGAGCGCGACCGCTTGCTCGCCGCGTACCGCAAGGCGGAGGCGCAGTACGCCGCCGCGCGGACCCGCGAGGACTTTTTGGCGGCCGCCGTGGCGTTTGAGGCGCTGAACGGCTTTGAGGATGCCGCGACACGTGCGTCGACATGCCGCGAACAGGCGGATGCCGTGTACTACGGCGGTCTGTACACGGCGGCCGCGGCGCTGATGCAAAACGCCAAGACCGCGGAGGACTACACCAAGGCTGCAGCGGCGTTTGAAGCGATCGGCGATTACCGTGATGCTGCGGCACTGCAGACGGAGTGTGCCGACAAGGCCGCGTTCACCGAGAAAGAGGCGGCGTACACCGCCGCGGTGGCGCTGATGGCAGGCGGCAAGATCAAGAATTACAAAAAAGCAATGGCGGTGTTCGAAACGATCCGCGGATTCAAGGATGCGGATATCAAGATCGACGATTGCGAGCGCCGCATTCTGGAGATCCAGGCAGCGGCAAGCGTGTCGCTGGCCGCCAAGGAGAAGCGCGCCGCCGCGCGTAAGGAAAATCTGAAGCAAAAGCTGCCGCTGATCAAAAAGGTGGCGCTGGTGGTCGTGCCGGTGCTGATCCTCGGCATTCTGGCTGCGATGATCCTGCCGACCATCGATTTTTCGCAGCTTGCGAAAACCGATCCCACCACCACGACGGCGGCGGGCGGTAAACCGACCACCACACTCGGTGCCGCATCCCCCACCTCGACGACCCAACCGACCACGCAGACGACCGCCGTGGCGACCGAATCCACCACCGCGGGTGTGACCGAATCGACCTCGCCGGCGAGCAAGCCATCGGGCAAACCCACCACGCGTCCCACGGTAAAGCCGACGGCACCGGTGGACGAGCCTAGCGAGCCACCTTCACAGGATGGCGTGTGGCACGCGGAAGAGTGCCCTTTTGCAGGTGGAAAGCATGCCGATATTTTTGCCAAGGAAAAGGGAACCCTCTTTCTCAGCTGTCATGGTGTCGGCTACCCCGACGGCACCACCAGCTATGAGACGGTGTCTCATGGGTGGTACGATGGGAAAATGTATTATCGCTACGAATACGATAGCAATGCCCATCTGATAGGTTACAGCGAAATTCTTTATACCTCCGAAGATCACGACGTTCAGGTGTCATATACCGGCATCGAATATGATACCAACGGAAAAATGCGTTATAAGTGGGAAAACTTTACCAAGGATGGGTATGAGTATTCCTGTACGTACCGCTATGACAACGGACGGCTTTTCGACAAGCAAGAAGGAAAAACGGATGCTAAGGGAACCGTGACGAATACGGATTGGTATTATAACACCGCAGGAACCGTTGTTGACAAGCGAGTGGAAGTAACCAATGCCAACGGCGACGTCACCCGACGCCAAGAATTCAAATACGATGCGGCTGGCAAGTTGGTATATCAGGTGGAACACGAGTTCCTGACTTCCCAGACGATCACCGTCACGATATACAATGCCAAAAAATCCGTCATTTGTAAAATGTATGGCGAGGGCGGCGAACACTCGGTGACAAGCACATGCAATGCCAATGGAGAGTACTACAATACTTATGAGGGCGAATGTGTTTACGAAGAGAAAAACGCTGCGGGTAATCCTGTTTTCCAGGCTTGGGTTGGCATGGCAGGTCCCGGTATGAGTCCTTGGGTGATATATTATCAGTATGATTCCAAAGGTAATCTCATCTCTCGCCAAGAGACGTGGTATTCACGCAGTTCCGTGGGCGATTTCCGCCGAGTAACCTACGATGCTGACGGTACGGCTATTGACACAAGTTTCTGGTACCGCAGTTATTAAATATCACTATCGGATATCACCCCCTGTCGTAGTGCTTAAAGCTACGGCAGGGGGCTTGCTTTTTCGAGGTGCGTTTTTCTGCTGTCGGGGCGGCAGAAACATTCGACAAATGCGACGGTTGGTATTGAAAATCCCTTGAGGGTATGGTATACTGAAATCTGTATATCGGTCTGTTTTCCTCTGGAGGACGGCAAAAGATAAGGAGCTACAATCGTATGAAATTAGGTATCGTGGGACTGCCGAACGTCGGCAAGTCCACCCTGTTTAACGCCATTACTAACGCCGGTGCGCAAAGTGCCAACTATCCGTTCTGCACCATCGACCCCAACGTGGGCGTCGTGGCGGTGCCGGATGAGCGTCTCGACCGTTTGACAGAGCTTTACAATTCGGAAAAGACCACCCCCGCGGTCATCGAATTCGTGGACATTGCCGGTCTGGTCAAGGGCGCCAGCCGCGGCGAGGGACTCGGCAACAAGTTCCTCGCCAACATTCGCGAGGTGGATGCCATCGTTCACGTCGTGCGTTGCTTTGAGGATGACGACATCATCCACGTCGACGGTTCGGTCGATCCCGCCCGTGATATGGAGACCATCAATCTGGAACTCATCTTCTCGGATATGGAAGCGGTGGAGCGTCGTCTTGCCCGCACGCAGAAAGCCCTCAAGGGCGACCGTTCGCTGCAGGCCGAGGTCGATCTGCTGCAGCGCGTATACACGGCATTGGAATCAGGTCTGCCGGCGCGCTCGGTGGATTGCACCCCCGAGGAGGAAGCGATTCTGGACATCGCTCCCCTGCTGACCCGCAAGCCGGTGATCTACGCCGCCAACCTCAGCGAAGCCGATTTTGCCGGCGGCAGCGCCGACTCGAACCCCCACTACCGCACCGTTTGTGCCGCTGCTGAGGCGGAACACGCCGAGGTGCTGCCCATCTGCGCGCAGATGGAAGCAGACATCGCGGATATGGAACCGGAGGAGAAGGCCATGTTCCTCTCCGAATTGGGCCTGACACATTCCGGCCTCGACCGACTCATCCAAAAAAGCTACAGCCTGCTGGGGCTGATCTCCTACCTCACCGCCGGACCGACCGAAAGCCGCGCTTGGACGATCACCCGCGGTACCAAGGCCCCCGGCGCTGCCGGCAAGATCCACACCGACTTTGAGCGTGGCTTCATCCGCGCCGAGGTCGTCCCCTATCCCGACCTCATTGCCTGCGGCTCACTTGCCGCCGCGCGGGATAAAGGTCTGGTTCGTTCCGAAGGCAAAGAATACGTCGTCCAGGACGGCGACGTGATCCTGTTCCGCTTCAACGTGTAAGGAGGTCTATATATGAAACGTATTCTTTCACTGGTGCTGGTACTGGCGTTGACGCTGACCTTCACCGGCTGTGCCGACAAGACCCAAACCCCTAAGCCCCCTGCCCATCAGGACGCCGCTCAGGTAGACAACGTGGACTACGGCCCGTTCCGTCCGGTAGGCACCTTTGCGGTGGAGGAGCAGTTCCGCGATGACGCGTACTGGGCGCAGGAAACGCCCCAGACCGAGCTGTCCGAGACCTTCTACAAGGCGCAGGAAGAGTTCTTCGATCATTTCTATGATCTGTGGGGCTTCAAAAACATCTCGCTGAACCGTGCGGATACCGGCCGGTTTTCCGACAAGGAGCTGCTGCACAGTGTCTGCGCCACCCTGTCCCTTGAGGACGGCAGCACCTCGACCTTCACCAAAGCCGATCTGGTCGCCGCCGGCCAAAAATACTTCAACCAGACCATCGAGGATTTCAGCGGCTGCAGCGAATGCTCTTATAATTCTGAGACGGAAGCGTACACCTATGCCAATTCCTGCATTCCGTTCCCCGGAAACTATATGATCTTGCGGCAGCTCAAGGTACATAAGGATGGCTTGTGCACAGCGATCTTCGACCGTTCTCACGAAAACTACTACGAGGGCGCGCACGACGTAGCGCAGGACAGCAGTTTGATCCGTTCCGACCTGCTCGGCGGCTTCTATGACGGTCTCACCCGCATCGACAGCATCGTCGTGACCTTCTATGAATGCAAGAGCGAGGACGGCGAGTATTTCCTGCAGATCCGCTCCATCAGCGCCTACACCGGCCTCGGCTCCAACACGAGATAACACAAAAGCGTCCCGCAATTGTTGCGGGACGCTTTTTATCTTGCACATTTCACAGGGTCGCGCCTTTCTCCATTGCATATTTGGCGCAGGCGTGATATAATAACAGCAAACCCAAGGAGGCTTGACTATGAAAAGAACGTTGATCGTCGTGGATATGCAGAACGACTTTATCGATATGGCGCTCGGCACTAAGGAAGCGGTCGCCATCGTTCCCCGCGTCAAGGCCAAGATCGGGGAATACATCAAAGGCGGCGACGAGGTCATTTACACACGGGACACCCATTCGGAAAACTATCTTGACACACCCGAGGGCAAAAAATTGCCGGTTCCCCACTGCATCCAAGGCACCCGCGGTTGGGAGATCGCCGACAGTCTGTACGTTGACGGCTGCCGTATCATCGACAAACCGAATTTCGGTTGGCCACACTGGAACGAGGAACAGCTTGAATCGGTGGAGCTCATCGGTCTGTGTACCGATATCTGTGTGGTCTCCAATGCCCTTATCATTAAGGCTACCTTCCCGAATGCCGACGTCAAGGTCGATCCGGCCTGCTGCGCCGGTGTCACGCCGGAGACCCACGAGGCCGCACTGAAAACCATGCAAATGTGTCAAATTGATATGGTAGGTGAGAAGCATGTTTAATGCAAAACAAGTCAAAGATGAATGCGTACAGTGGATCCGCCAATTCTTTGAGGAAAACGGCCCCGATTGCAATGCCATTGTCGGCATTTCGGGCGGCAAGGACAGTTCCATCGCCGCGGCGTTGTGCGTCGAAGCGTTGGGCAAGGACCGCGTGATCGGTGTTTTGATGCCGCAGGGCGAGCAGCACGACATCGATATGGCCTATCTCTTGGTCAACACGCTGGGTATCAAGCATTACGTCGTCAATATCAAGGACGCGGTGGACAGCATCCTGAACAACCTGCCCGCCGAACTGGAAATTACCGCTCAGACCCGTGCAAATCTACCGCCGCGCATCCGTATGTCCACGCTATACGCCGTTTCGCAAAGCGAGAACGGCCGCGTAGTCAACACCTGCAACCTGTCGGAGGATTGGGTAGGCTATTCCACCCGCTACGGCGATTCAGTAGGCGATTTCTCCCCCCTGTCGCATCTGACCGTGACGGAGGTCAAGGAGATCGGGTATCTCTTAGGTCTGCCGAAGGAACTGGTGGACAAGACTCCCATTGACGGCCTTTGCGGCAAGACCGACGAGGAAAATCTCGGCTTCACCTATGCCGAGCTGGACGTTTACATCCGCACCGGTATCATCGCCGATCCCGTCAAAAAGGAATTGATCGACAAAAAACACAAGGCCAATCTGTTCAAACTGGAACTGATGCCGACTTTTAAGCCGATGCTGTAATCGACAACACAGCAAAAACGGCGGTGCAGCAGCACCGCCGTTTTTACTTTAATTTGGCATTCAGCCGACGGCTGACCGCTCGGACTGAGAGATACACCGTCAGACAGATCACCAGATACACACCGACAAACACCGCCGTGAATATCAATAGCACCAGCGGCTCAAACGGGATCCACGTATTTACCAGATAGCACAACACGTACGCGACGTACAGCACCAAAAAATGGCACAACAACGACTTCGCCACCGGCCAATGTTCAATTTGGTTGAACACCGAAGCCCCCGCTTGCAAAAACGCCAGCAGATACGTTGATACGATCGCCAAACACACCTGCGTGCCGCTCGGCGAAAACGCCGGCATCGTGTGATCCAGCACGGAATACACCACGCCGACAATGATCGGTCCAAATCCGCCGAACAGCATGCCCCGATGCAAAAAACGCTTTACGTACTCCTTCATACCGAGATCCCCATCCTTTCCTTGACCGTTTTCAACTGCCGCCGCGACACGTAGTCACTGTAGCCGTTTTTGAAGCATACCCGCAGCGATCCGCCGATCGACACGTCGAACCGTGCGATATGCCGTCTATTGACGATACAGGATTGATTGATCTTGACAAACCCCGACGGCAAGCACGCCTCCAACTGGTATAAGCGTCGCTTCAGGAGCAACCGATCCGCGCCACACAGCGCGTACACCTTGTTTGCTTCAACGACAAAGCAGGTCACCTCCGACAGCACAAGCGGCACGATCTCACCGTCGCGGTATCCGAAAAGCGGCGTCTCCTGCTCGGCAACCAAGCGTTCTATGGCATCCACCAACGGCGTTCGTTCGCGGGCGTACACCCGCACCTCTTCCTCGCATTGCGGGTCGATCATCACACGGCATTTCATTGGGCTCCCCCCTTATCTCCTATCGTATCACACCGCCATCCGCACTGCAAACACTTTTCGGTATGCGGCCGTTTTTGCGGCGTAAACGGCAAAAAAGCAACCGACGAGCGATTTGCTTTTTTCTTTCTTATTTCATCAATTCGTCCGTCAGCCGCAGAATCTCCGGCGCGATCTTGGCGCGCTCCTTAGCAGTGATGCGGTTATACAGCGGATACGCGACCGCCACGCCGAGCAGACCGATCGCACCCAGCACCACACCGATGATGATGGCGTAGGGATACCCGATGTATGTCGCCAGATCGGTCATAATGAGGCTCATGCCGGTCCCCAGCACCAACGCACCGAGAATACCGACGATGAGAGCGGCCGTCGTCCCCTTATTGGTAACGCTTCGATCCAACGCGCGCAGCTGCTCCATCTTGTCAGCCTCCGGCGCCGCATATTTTTGCCGGATCTGCCGCACCTCCTCCTGCTCTTTCGCGGAATAGGTGTAGCGGAAGGTCTGCTTTTCGTTATTCTCCATGGTTCATCGAGCCCCTTTCTTGTGCGCTTTGATCTCTTTTCCGGCACGTACGATCATATACGCTGACAGCGCGACGATCACCACGCTGACCCCTGCTCCGGTGGAAGCGATCATGACCCGCCGGAACTGTGCCGAATTTTCCTTGCCGAACTCCGTCAGCATCGCCGTTTCCAGCGACAGCATCGAAACCAACGCCGCCGCCAGCTTGATGACCTTGGTCATCGACATGACCGGACTGTTGTATTTGCGGTATTTTACTATATCCACGATTGCCGTGGTGGTGATATAGAAGGTGTACATTGCGACAATGTAGATCAATATTCCGTGGTACTCAAAGCCTCGGTTTTGATACATGATCATCAGCACCGCACCGGACAGTGCCACGTTGATCGTCAGCAGAATGACCGCGCACACACGCGACCGCTTCCACTCCGAAAGACGCTGTTCGCCCAGCTCGTTGTGCTTGACGTACCGCACCAACAAAAACCGCATCAGCGCCAAAATGGTGTAATACGCCGCCATTACGATAAACCACGCTGAACGATAGAAGAAACCGGAAACCAGATTGAACGCCACGTACAGCAGATTCAAGGTCAGTGAGCAATACAGCGAAACGTGGGTCTTAAACGCCGCGTCTGTCATCAATCGGTGGCCGAGCGGATAGGCGTACACCTTTTGCTTAGCATCCCGCACGTATCCCGGAAACACCCGAATACACGCGACCGTCAGCACCGTCACAGTGTATGCCGAAAGCACGTACGCCGCAGCAGCCAGGGGATGCTGGCTCCAGCCTTTGACAAACACCACCGTCAATGCCGCCGCGCTTAGCACCGTCAGCAGCACGATCAGCCATACCGGCGGATACAGCAGCTTATTCAGCAGTTTCTTCCAATCCACGATACTCGCCCCTCTGCAGCGTGACAGTAAAGATACTGCCGCGCCCGACTTCACTTTCGACGGTGATCTCCCCTCCGACAATATCCACCACACGCTTAACAAGCGCCAAACCGAGACCGTTGCCCTGCGTCGCGTGTGAGGTGTCTCCTTGATAGAATTTATCAAAGATATGTTCACCCGTCTCACGGCTGATACCGCAGCCGGTATCGGCAACCGACACCGTGACCGCCGTCTCGTCCGCCGTCAGCGACAGCGACACGCGCCCGCCGTTATCGGTAAACTTAAACGCGTTGGACAACAGATTGTTCCACACAAGCGACAGCAGCTCCGCATCGGCGCAGATCATCACGTCCTCGGTGATCGCCGTGTCAATATCGATGCTGCGCTGCTCCCAAACGTTTTCAAACTGCAACAGACACTCGCACAGCTGCTCGCTCAGATCGTACTGCTGCGCTGTGGGAAACAGCTGTTGGTTCTCCAGCTTGTTCAGCTTCAGAATATTCGTAATCAAATTGGCCAATCGCCGTGACGCCTCCGTGATCGCCTTGGCATACTCCGTGCGTGTCTCCTGCGACAACCCCGGCTGTTGCAGCAGTGTGCCGTAATTCTGCATCACCGCCAGCGGCGTCTTGAGTTCGTGTGACACGTTGGCAATGAAATCCGTGCGCAGCGTCTCGGTGCCGGACAGCTCCTCCGCCATCCGATTCAGACAATCCACGATGCGGTTAAAGTTTTCCTCGTCAAACGCACCGCGAACCGGTGCGATACGCACACTGAAATCGCCCTGCATCATCTGCTCCGCCGCGTCGGTGATCTTTTTCACAGGCCGCTGAACCAACAGATACCGCCGAATACTGTCCAACACCGTCAGCAGCAGACTGATAGCGATAACATTCAGGAACGTCACTTTAGCAGCTTTTTGCAGGTTCTCGTTGGTAAATGTGATCCCCAACGAACCCGACAGAACCGAGGCAAACAGCATAATGCAGCACGTGATCACCGCGGCGACCAAGAGAAAGAAAACGACCCACCGGTTCAGCGCCCGCAGCACACGCCGCATTCGGGCATCCTGCTTCATTTCAACACCGCCTTGTAGCCCAAGCCGTGTACGGTAACGATCTCAAAATCATCACACGCCGCCAGCTTTGCGCGCAACTTGGTCATATACACATCCACCGTGCGGGGGCCCGAGGACGAATCCGCATCCCAAAACTCGTCCATCAGCTGAGAACGGGTAAAGGTCTTTTTCGGGTAAGACAACAGCTTGTACAGCAGATTGAATTCCCGCCGTGTCAGCGCGATCTCCTCATCTGCCAGATACGCGGTATGCTCATCGGCATCCATGACGAAGCGGCCGACCTCCAAGCGACGGTTGGAAGCGATCTTGGCACGGCGCAGCAGTGCGCCGATCCGCAAAAATAGCTCGTCCAGATCAATGGGCTTGACCATATAATCGTCCGCACCCACACGGTATCCGCGCTGCTTGGCGGCAAAATCATCGCGGGCGGTCATAAACAAGATCGGAATATTCTCATTGAGCGAGCGCACGGCCTTTACGAATTCAAAGCCATCCACATCCGGCATCATAATGTCCGAAACAATGAGATCAAACACCGTTTCGTACATCGCGTCGTAGGCTTCCTCCGCGCCGAGGCAGCCGACAGCCTCATATCCGCTTTGGTTCAGGAATGAACAGACCGAACGATTCAGCTCGCGGTCATCCTCTACCACCAAGATCTTGAACACAGCGATCACCCCCCTTGTATTTAGTATACAGTATATCACGCAAATGTTAAAGTTTTGTTTGCGCGATACGATAAATCATCGGTTGACGATCGCCTCGCTGAGCGCAATGATCTTGTCAGCATATTTCCGGCGGCGCGAACCAAGAATGCGCTTATACAGCGGATAATTGATAAGTGCCAGCAGCAGACCGACCACACCGATCACCACGCCGGGGACCATCGCATCGGCCAGACCGATCGTTGTACCGATATCCGTCATCACCAGACTCATACCGCTTCCCATCACGATCGCACCGATGCTGCCGAAGATATACGCAAACACGTTCGCCGGCTTTTTCACCTTGGCATCGAGCGCTTTGAGCTCGTCAAGCTCGGTCTGCTCCTTTTCGATATACTGCGTACGGATCTTCTCCACCAGAAATTCCCGATCATTCGTGTTCATAACCATTACCTCTTTCTTTTCATTATTGATTGCTTTCGCTTTTCTTGGAGTTCTCACCCTTCAAGCGTGCCTTGGCCTCCTCGACCGTTTCGCCATCCTTCGCGAACAGCAGCTCCACGGCCTTGTCGGACACCTTCTTAAAACCCTCGACAGCGCCGGTCTCGATCTTCTTGTAGCCGCTGACCACACCGTCCTCGATCTTCTTGTAGCCCTCCACAACGGTCTTGGCGATCTTCTCGTTGGTCTCTGCAAATTTAGACATGATTTCGTTCTCCCTTTTGTTTTGTTGTGACTACAGTCTACCCCATGGATGTTTTGAATGTTTTTTCAATTTGTTTTTGTTTTGTTAATTCGTAAAAAAATATCCCCGGCGAGCATGTTCTCGCCGGGGTTGTATATCACTCTGCTTTAGCCCTCAAACGGTCGCACACGCAGCGTCGCTCCGATCGATTCGCAGATACGGCGGCACCGCTCCTGCTCCTCGGGTGAGGTCACCACATCCACCACCGTCATCACCACGTTGGGAACGTAGTTCACGCAATCCTCGGTAAAGCGCAGCATCGCGTCGTAGGAGTCGATGCCGAACTTAGGCCGGACAACACGATAATACTCCTCCTTGGTGGTTGCGTTGAGGCTGACCGATACCGTGTCGATCAAGCCCTGCAGCTTGGGCGCGGTGCGCTCGTTCCAGATCAGATCCGCCAAGCCGTTGGTGTTGATACGGATCGGAATGTCGCTTTTTGCCTTGATATGTGCCGCCACCTGCAGCAGATCCGCCAACCGTTCCGTGGGCTCACCGTAGCCGCAGAATACCACTTCGTTATACTGCGACAGATCCCACGCGTCGATACTGTCACAGACCTCCGCCACCGTCGGCTCGCGATCCAGCCACAGCGGTTCCGACCCGTACACGCCATCGCCGTTGTGACGCAGGCAGAACGTGCAGGCACAGGGGCAACGGTTGGTCATATTCACATAAATACCGCTCTTGACCGGGTAGGTGATCGTCATCATATTACATTCCTCCATTGTGTATACGCTCTTTAACGTTTAGTTTATCCAGCATCAGTCCGATAGTAACAAACAGGACACTGCTGAGTACGGACTGGGTAAGATAGCCGGGAATACCGGCCAGTGGAGCGATAGTGGTACCGGTAAGAAGCACCTCATACAGATAGTAGCCACCCGCACACAGGATCGCCGAGGGCAGCAACGCTAACAGATTATGGGGCGAAACGATCGCTTTTTTCTTCCTTGAAAAAAACAGCACCGTTACCGTCTTGATAACGACGGACCCCGGCGCCCACACGGCAAATCCTGTCAGGCAGTCTGCCAGCAGCGCTCCCCCCGCGCCGACAAACGCGGCATACGGCAATGGCAACAAGCATGCGGCGAGATAGATAAAGCCGTCGCCGATATGTGTGTATCCGGTATGACTGGGGATGTGCAGATAGGCGGTAAATACAAATACAACCGCGGCAAACACACCGGCCAGACACATATTCCTGATTTTATTCGCTTTCATATCCTATCATCAGATTTCTGTTAAAAATTCTTCAAAGCACAGACCATCCGTCTTGGGAAGATCCAGCTCCATCGTACGCCGCAGCACCTTGGCGATAAACGCGGAGGCGTGCTGCACGGCATCGGTCAGGTCGCGGCCGTTTACCGCGTCCGTCGCGATGATAGAGGAAAACACGTCGCCCGTACCCGAACGGCAAGGACCGACTTTATGCTCACGGATCGTCACCGGCGGCTTGCCCGCCTCGTAAATAAAATTCTCCAGATCCTCTCCGCGTTCCAGTCCGGAGATGACCACCTTGCGCGGCCCCATGGCACTCAATGCTTCACACAGTGCCAGCAGCGCGGACTCATCCATATCCGCCCGATAGTCGGTGTCGGTCAGGATGCACGCCTCGGTAAGATTGGGGGTGAGAATATCGGCATATGGCACCAGCTCGCTCATCTTTGCCGCCAGCCGCGGCGAATAGGTCGGATACAGCTTGCCGTAGTCGCCCATCACCGGATCAATGACCGTCACGGTATCCGCGGTCTTGAACCGCTCCAAAAACCGCCGCACGATATCGATCTGCTCCGGTGAACCGAGAAAGCCGGTAAGGATACCGTTGAACCGCAGATCCATCTTGGTCCATTCATCCATATACGCGTCCATGTGGCTCGTAAAATCGGTATAGTAAAAGCTGTCGAAACCGGTGTGATTGGAGAAGATCGAAGTCGGTAACGGGCAGCATTGCACCTTCAGTGCCGAAATGATCGGCAGCGACACGGCGATGGAACAGCGCCCAAAGCCGCAGAAGTCGTTGATGACCGCCAGCTTTTTCTGATGATTGTGCGACACGGCGCTTCCCCCTTGCTTTTTGGATGAAATCAGTATATACTGTTTTTGGTACTATAAAAATAGTCAGAACAGGAGTAAATTATATAACCAGATGAAATACCGTATTGAAAAAAACGACCACGCCCCCGCCTATCTTCAGCTGTACCGACAGGTTCGTGAAGACATCGTGCGAGAGATCTATCCGTATAACAGCAAACTGCCCTCCAAGCGTACCATCGCCGACGAGGTTGGCGTCAGTACGGTCACGGTGGAACACGCGTATGCGCTGCTGTGCGACGAGGGCTACGTCGAACCACGGGAACGCAGCGGCTACTTTGTGTGCTTCCGCACCGACGACGGCTTTGCCGCTGCGGCCGGTCCGGTGCGCGTACCACCTGCTGTTCATAGTACCGGGGACGCGCCGGAATTCCCGTTCTCCGTGCTTACCAAGACCATGCGCGCCGTCATCAGCGACCGCGGCGAAGCGATCCTCGACCGTTCGCCGAACACCGGCTGCACCGAACTGCGTGAGGCGATCCGTCGCTATCTTGCCCGCAGTCGCGGCATCGTAGCAGAGGCTGACCAGATCATCATCGGCTCCGGCTCGGAATACTTGTACAGCCTTCTGGTGGAGCTGCTCGGCCGCGACCGCATTTACGCCATCGAATCCCCCTCCTACAAAAAGATCGAACAGGTCTATCGCTCCTGTGACGTGACCTTCCGCCCACTGTCGCTCGGTCACGACGGCATCGACAGCGCGGCACTCTGGTCCACCGATGCCACGGTGCTGCATATCTCCCCCTACCGCAGCTTCCCCAGCGGTGTCACCGCCAACGCCTCCAAGCGTCACGAGTATCTGCGTTGGGCGGGTACGGCGGGGCGCTACATCGTGGAGGATGACTTTGAATCCGAATTTTCGCTGTCAAAAAAAGCGGAGGAGACGCTGTTTTCCAACACCGAGAGCAACAACATCATTTATATGAACACCTTTTCTAAAACCGTCTCCCCCTCGCTTCGCGTGGGCTATATGGTGCTGCCGCGACCGTTGGTTACCTCCTACAAGCAGACCCTCGGCTTTTATTCCTGCACCGTGCCGACCTACATCCAATTTGTGTTGGCCGAACTGATCGACAGCGGCGATTTCGAGCGGCATATCAATCGCGTTCGCCGCAAAAAACGCAAGGAATATGAGAAATGATCGACTTGCGCTGACGGCCGGTTTGTTGTATACTGTATGACAGAAACCGACGGGAGGGATCACAATGAAGATCATACTGTGTCTGGATAGATCCAACGGTATGCTGTTTAACGGCCGACGCCAAAGTCAAGACAGCGTCCTGCGCGCCAAAATGCTGGAGCTGGTCGGAGACGGCACGCTGTTTCTCAACGCCTATTCGGCAAAGCAGTTTGAGACAGACGAAAAGCTCACGGTCAGTGAGGACTTTCTCACCCTCGCCGGTACCGGGGATTTCTGCTTCGTGGAAAACACCGATGTTCCCGCCGACGCGGCAGAGTATTATTTATTCCTTTGGAACCGCGACTATCCCGCCGACCGCTATTTCGAGGTCGATCTGAAAGCCGCCGGATGGAAACGCATCCGCTCGGAGAACTTCGTCGGCTCGTCGCACAAAAAGATCACGTTGGAAGTTTACAGGAGGGTATGATATGAACTCAATGAAACGCTGGCAAGCCGTTCTTCTGGCGCTCGTTTTGTGCGTTGTCACGCTGACCTCGACCGCCTGTGCAAGTGAAAGCGGCTTCCCTGCCGCAACAACGACCACTGCCCCATCAACCGTCATCACGATCGACGAGGGCGTAACAACGACCACGCTGCCCGCGGTCGCCACGACCGAGACATACAGCAGCATCACCGACGACCGTTCGGAGACAAACGAGACAACCACAACAACCACCGCGACCACTAAGCTGCAAGGCAACAAGCCGACCACAGCTGACACCATCCCCGCCTATTCCGACAAGGCGTACGTGGCGCTGAACAATAACGTCCCCTCCTTCTCGGCAGACGAACTCACCACCACCGCGTATGAGCGGTACAGCGCACTGGACAGCCTCGGCCGCTGCGGCGTCGCCATCGCCTCCTGCGGTAAGGAGATCATGCCGAAGGATAACGAAAAACGCGGCGACATCGGCGGCATCACACCGTCCGGTTGGGTGCAAGCAAAATACGACACCGTATCCGGCGGTTATCTCTACAACCGCAGTCACCTGATCGGCTGGCAACTATCCGCCGAAAACGCCAATAAACAGAACCTCATCACCGGCACGCGGTATATGAACACCGAGGGTATGCTGCCGTTTGAAAATATGGTGGCCGACTATATACTGGAGACCGGCAACCATGTGGCGTATCGCATCACCCCCATCTACGAGGGAAACGATCTGTTGGCCAGCGGTGTTCAGATGGAAGCGTATTCGATCGAGGACGACGGCGAGGGCATCTGCTTTAACGTGTATGTATACAACGTGCAGCCGGGCATCGTGATCGACTATGCCACCGGTGCCAGTTCATCGGCCGGCACGACCACGACCGCGACTACGACCAAGAAAACCACAACAACAACGATGGCGGCAACCACCACGACCACCAAGACGACTACCACGACCACCAAGGTCGAAGCATTGGTTTGGATCCCCCAGTCCGGTACCAAATACCACAAACACGAAGGCTGCAGCAATATGAAAAACCCCTCGCAGGTTTCCCAAAGCGAAGCGGAAAACCGCGGCTATACCCCTTGCAAAAAATGCTACTGATATCAAAACAACAGGGCGGCAGGAACTTCCTGCCGCCCTGTTTATATTATACTGTCGCTTTCTCAAAACCGACGAGCAGACCGCCCAATTCGGCGTAAAAACTGCACAATCCTCGGCAATGATACAGCTTGATCTGCGCCTTTTCAAATTTGGAGTGGATCATTTCCTTCAGTTGCTGAGCCGCGTCTTTGTTGAAGCAGTGCGCAATACGTACACGCCCTCCCGCAAAGCCGAGCGACCGCATATGCTGCACGATCGTCTCCAGTGCCTTATGTTCACCGCGACATTTGTTCAGCGGCTCCAGATCGCCTTTGTCGCTGGCCTTACCGACCACACGCACACCGAGCAGACCCGCCATTTTCGCTACCAATGGGCTGACGCGGCCGTTATTGGCGAGATTTTTCATCGACTCCAGCATAAACAGTAGTCCCGTCCCACGGCTGTACTTGGTGATGCTGTCACAGATATCATCAAACGCTTTTCCTTCGTTGACCAGCTCCTGCAGCTTTTCCATCATCAGATAGATCTCTGGTCCGGCCGTGAGCGAGTTCAGCACGAATACCCGACGGTCGGGATACTGTTCCTCATAGCTGCTCTTCGCCAGACACGCCGCATTGTAGCTGCCGGACAGCGTACCGGTGATAGTCACGCAAAACACCCACTCCGCATCGCCGAACGCCTCCAACCAATCGTTGGCGTTGGGGCAGGACGTGGAGGATTTTCCTTTGTAGTGCTGCAGGTCCTCCACCATCTGCCGCACGTCCAGTATGGCATCGTCCACGTATTCCTTATTGGCGGTAATGATCTTCAGCGGTGCACTTTGAAACGCCATGCCCGGCAGCTCCAGCATATCGGAGGAGGAATCGGTAACGATCTTGATACGGTTACTGTGCATCGTCAGCAGTCCTTTCAGTGGTATAGGTCAGCGGAATGTGATATTCGGATTCATACACGGCTTTCCAGCACGCGGCGTTCTCGCCCATCATTTTCTCCACGCGCTTAACGTGGCTGAGGCTCTCGTCCGGATAGATCGGTTCGCCAACGTGGATGGTATATTCCTGCACGAAGAACCCATCCTCGCCCAGAATGTCGGAGTCCTTCATAGTAATGAAGCACGGCAGCACCGGTACGTTGTTTTTGGAAGCAAAGGAGTAGGCGCTCTTCTTCAGCGGCTTGGGCTTGCGGTAGTTCCACCACATACTCTGCTCGGGATACACCAGCACGAAATGCCCCTCCTGCAGCAGCAGATCGATCGCCTCCATAAACTTGCGCAGTGTTTGGCGATTGGAGGACAGCGGCAGGGTATTGCAATGCCGCATCAGGAAGCCGTAGAAGCCGGGGAATGAGGTGTAATTCCCTTCGCGAATGACCCGATAAAAGGTACGGTTCGGTTGATTAGCTGCCTCGTACGCGATCTGGATGGCAAAGCTGTCAAAGGCATTGAAATGGTTGCAGGTGATGATCGCACCGCTCTGCAGATTTTGGAAATTCTCAATGCCCTTGATCTCCTTGATGATAAGCTTCTTTTCATCGATCAGGTTATACACGAATTTCCGCGCGATCATATATGCAAACTTGGTCTTGAGCTTCTGACTTACCGTTTTGTGGATGTAGTTGATCTCATCCGGCATCAGCACCCGACCGGGCGGATCCTCCTCCACGTCCTCGTCAAACCGACCGGCGCGCTCATACTCCTCGATCTTTTTAACGATCTCCACGCGATCCTTGGCACGGCCGGCTTGGTTGATGCGGTTGAGGTAATTGTCCTCGCGGTTGGTCTCGCTCACGGCAAGCTGCAGCAGCTTTTCTCCCGAGATGCGGTCACGCTCGCGCTCCTGATCGGTATACGCCGCGAGGATCGCCTGCATTTCCTCATACACGCAGGTCTCCTTGGCATACCGCCAAAACACGTCGCCGTGACGGCAATCGTGATAATGCCACGGCTTGCTCGTCATAATGTAGTGCAGCACCTTGGCCTGCTCGATGGAATATGGGATCTCACCGAAGATCTCGGTGTTCCAGCGCTGATCCAACCAGCAAACGTGATCCTTGCAGATGAGATTGAGGTAATCCTCATCCTGCGTCACCACAAAATTATAAACGTGCAGATACTCGATAAACTTATCCAACACAAAATGCAAACGGAACTGGTCGCAGTTGATAAGCAGCACGCCGGCATTGAAGAAATTGTGGCGGGATACCCCTACCACCTTTTCCACGTAGGTGCCGTATTCGTCCACCTGCACCATCGCCTGCTCGTGACACGCACCGACGTAGGCGTCCCCGATGTCTGTATAATACAGTTCACTGATATCGCCCTGCACCACGGTATCGCTGTCGATGTAGATGGCCTTATCGTATTCCGGAAACATCTCCGCGATAAACAAGCGATAGTAGGTCGTCTTGGAATAGTAATCCCGAATAGGCAGCTTATCCGCAATGGAGTGCAGATACGGCGTCACGTCCTCAAACGTGATCTCAAAATTATCCGTCTGCAGCGCCAGAACCTTCTCCTTCATACCGTCGGAAATGCCGGTATGCAGCACGTACACCCGATACTGCTCCTCGGTCGATGCATTGCGGATCATCGAATGTAGCGACACGATGGTATATTTCACAAAATTATCGTCACACGCATAAAATACAGGAATCACCGGTTTCATACGTCACCGCACTCCTCTCTGTCAAATCGCTTCCTCAAATACACGTACTCATACAGCACATCGTCAAACTGATAGTACCGAAACACCTGATGCACCCGACTGACCTGCCATTGCTTGATATTGTCGGTGTGCGGATACGGCAGCCAGAACAACCGCTTGGAAAAATGCCTTACCACCGTATGCCGATGCAAAAACTTCTGGTCGTTGAACCGCTGCGGCAGCATCTTCTTTTTTGTGGTAGAACGGATCAGCGCACTTTGGTCGGCAAATACCAGCTTCTTCGTTTTGATGAGTGTTCTGGCCTTTTCCAAAATACCCGTTTCACGCATCCGCTTGAGGTTAAACAGCAGCACACCCGCATTGACATAATCCGGACGGATGAGATACTTGCCGTAGTGGTCACGCGCGGCTGCATATTCGCAATCGCCGACGTCGATATCGTACAGCAGATGCACGTCCCGATTGAACATCACGTCCACGTCAAGATACAGCACCTTATCCGGCAGCTGCTCCACCCGATCGGCAAACAGCCGGATCAGGGTGTACGGTGAGCAGTAGGCATCCTCGTTGGGACACTGACTGAACTCCTGCCGATACAGCTCGGTCACGTCGATCTTGACCACCGTATTTTGCGGATGGTATTCCCGGATCACCGTCTGAAAAAACGCGACCTGCCGATCACTGACCGGCACGTACGACGGCTTGATGTGTGACACGTCCATCGTAAACACGTAAAAGGTGAACGGCTCGTCGGATTCAGTACGCTTGAGAATCGACAGCGCACAGGTCAGCATGCCGTCAAACACGCCGTCGTTACCGCAAAACAAAATATTAACCATGATTACCCTCTCGCTTTATATACCGGATCTGTACGACGGTGGACAGCTTGGCCCGCTCGCACATACAGTCATAGACCTGATCCCTGAGCTTCCGTTTCTGATCCTTTGCCGACAGCGCGGTGTCTGGGAAAAACGGCCCGTCCACGTAGGTAACGATTCGCGGCTTTTTCGACCATCGACGCTTTTGGTACGTGTTGGTAAAGCAAAACACCGGTGCCGCCAGCTTGACCGGATACGCAAAGGACACGTCGGTAAAGGGACGGATCTTGGTGTAGAACGGCCAGATGTGCGCCTCCGGATATACCACCACCGCGTGTCTTTGAGCAATGCGCTTTTCAATGGCGTGGATGAAATTGCGGTAGGCAGTCATATCGTCCGGCAGCGGCAGCGCCCCCAGCGACGGTGTCACGCGGCCGAGATACGGCATCGACACGTTGTTGGGATGCACGATCACGTAGTTATCCTTGGGAATGTTCAGCATATTGGGGATCAGCGCATCACCGATATCCTGCGTGTGGTTGCCGTACATAAAGTATCCGACACGCTTATATTTCCCAAATACCCGCTTACCCACGATCTTATGATGAAATACCACCTTGGTGTAGACGTAGGCGATCGGCGTGGCGATCATCCGATACCAGAAAAAGTGCGTGAACTTTTTAAGCAGCGACTCGTGGATATACGTGTAATTGCCATCGATCCGCTTCGGCGTGATCTGTGTCAGCGAGAATTCGTCATTCAGTTCATCGTCGTAATAAATGACCGTCCGTTTGTCCACGACCACACCTCCCAAAAGCCCTGCATCCCAGTATACGTGTTCCTTTTATAAAACTCAACCTACGATCCGTTCCGTCGGGTATACTGCGGCGATACCGCCGAGTAGAGTGTTCTCTCCTCTATTCTACGAGTAGGAGAGTGCCGGTATACAAACCAAAAGGCTGCCATTTCGGCAGCCTTTTGTTATACCTGCGCCTTCACAAATGCCAACAGCTCTGCAAACCCGCCGTGTGGGTAGATCGAGATGTCCACTCCGCCCTTGTTGATGAGGTGATCCGTCAGAAGAAACACCTGCATCCCCAACGACGAAGCCACCATGTCGTCGCCCACGTCGTTACCGACCATCAGGCACTCCTCCGGTGCAACACCCATCCGCTCGGCCACCTCCCGAAAATACATCGGGTTCGGCTTGGAACAGCCGATGTTTTCGTAGGTGGTATACAGTTCGAAATCCTCCGGCGTCAGACCGGCCCAACGCATGCGACTCTCGGTCGCCACCGCGGGAAAGATCGGGTTGGTCGCCAAGGCCACCCGCAATCCGAACGCCTTGACAGCACGCACCGTTTCGGCCGCCTGCGGATCGTACCCGCACACATCCTGCACCGCTTGAAAATCGGTGCGGTAGTATTCGTCAAACAACGGCAGATCATCACGCGCCTGCTCACCCAGCAGCGAGGCGAACACGTCCCAAAACACCGCCTCGTTGTTTTTCTCTCCGGTGTTTTTGATCATCGCCGTCGTACCGGCCCAGATCGCGTCGATGAGTGCCTTGGGGTCATAGCCGTGCGGCGCCAACTTTTTAACCAGCAGACCGAAATAGGCTTTGACAAATTCATCCTGATCCATCGGCAGCAGCGTGCCGTCCAGATCAAACAGAACCACCTTCAGACTCACGGCTATCACTCCTTATTTTTCGCAAAGAATGCCGCCGCGATCGCGCCCGGACCGGCGTGCGTACCGATCACGCTGCCGATCACCGCCGTGTGCAGCTCATCCGTAGCGTTCTGCCACAGCACAGCACTGTCCTCGATATACTTTTTCAGCAACAGATCGCTCAGACCGGTGTAACCCAACAGCAGCGGCTTGTCAAAATCCACGCCGCCCGCTTTTTCGATCTCGGTCACCAACAGGTTGTTGCCCTGCTTGGAGCCGCGCGCCTTACCCAGCATCTGCACCTCGCCGTCCTCCAGACAAATGACCGGCTTGATGGAAAGCAACCCGCCGGCAAACGCGACTGTCTTGGAGATACGACCTCCGCGCTTGAGATACTCCAGCGTATCCAGCAATGCGATCACGCGAATGTTCATGCTCTCCTCGGTCAGTCGCTCCGCGATCGCCGCCGCACACAGTCCCTCGTCAACCAGCTGCAGCGCCATCTCCACCAGAATACCGGTGCCGATCGCCGCGGACAGGCTATCCACAACGTAGATCCCCGGATAATCCTCCGAGGCAATGACCGCACTCTGATACGTGCCGGACAGCTTGGAGGACAAAGTCAGCACCACTGCTGTGTCGCCGTCATCCACCACCTTGCGAAATGCGCGAGCGAAAGCGCTCGGTGTCGCCTGACTGGTGCTGGGCAGCTTGTCGCTTTCAATCAACTTCTCATAGAACTGCTTATGATCGATGGTAACACCGTCGATAAACTCCTCCTCACCGAAATGCACCGTCAACGGAACGACCGTCAGCCGCTCCTTCACCTGTGCGGCCACATCCGCGGTGGAATCCACAATAATACGTACTCCCATCATTTCGTCTCCTTTACATCTTGTCGCACAAGGCTCATAAAATTCATTTCTCCGGAAGCCCCTCTCGGCTCAGCTCGCGCAGGTTACCGGAGATCAGCTCCAACGCTTCATAAAATACCGCGCGTTTCTCATCGGTCAAGCCGCGTCCGGCGACCTCGACTGCCACACGCGCCCGCTCACGAACGTGCTCCGCAGCACGTTTGCCCTCCTCGGTCAGCTTCAGCACACCGCGATACAGATTTTGATTGATGCCCTGCTTTGTTACAAGGCCCTTCGTCTCCATGATCGACATCATACGGGACACGTCCGCCTTATCCTTACCGCAAAGCTCGCACAACTGCGGCGCGGTCACACCCCCGTCATAACGGTACAAGGTAGTCAGATAGATCGCATGCGAGCCTTTCAGCCCATACTTCGCCATTTCGTCCGCAGCCAACTTGTGCCAACAGCGGGAGATCTCCGCGATCGCCACCGAAAACCGTTCAAACCGATCGACCATCGTGTTCCCTCTTTTCCATAAAAATACGAGACGTTGATTTCTCAACATCTCGTATTATACACGCCACACGTTGCTTTGTCAACATCTTTTTCCCCACTTCAACAGCAACGCTGCGTTGAGGATGACCGCGATCGAGCCACCGTTATGCAGCAGTGCGCCGGCACCTCCGAGGAGTATTTGAAAGAACTCATGGAAAAATACCACCTGGGCGGCTGCCGCTACAATGCGATGCCCGGCCAGATGGTGCTAAACCAGAACCGTATCCTGCAAAAGTACGCCAAAATTCCGTGTTCATCGCCTGCAACCCGGAGCAGGGCGGCAACGGCGTGTGTCCGAACGGCACGTTTGTCTCCAGCCAGATCAAGATCGGTGCCACCGGCAAACCGGAATACGCTCAGACGATGGGTCGTGTTTCCAGTGTCCAGATCAAGGCTACCGGCTGCAATATGGCGTTTGCCCCGGTGGTGGACATCACCTACAACGGCGAATGTGAGGAAGTCCTCGCCCGCGCCTGAACTGCAAGCATTTCCACTGCTTCGGCCCTTGTATAGTCGCTGAGTGGGATCTGGGGCCGTGGAAAGAGCCGATTCTGGAGCGTTGGAACGTCATCGATCTGTTTTCCATGACCCGCGGCATCAACCGCTTCAAGGGCCTGGCCACCGCGCTCAAAGAGATCGATGCCAAGTACGTTCGCATCCCCGGTGTGGATGCATTGGTGCAGTGGGCCAACACCGCGCCGGCACTAAGCAATGATAGCGTCGCCAAGGCTGCTGCCGAAGCGACCGACACGCAGACGAAACTGGTTTTGGGGAAAGCGCTGTCTTGGTCCAAGCCCGTCAACGCGGCGATCGTGGAGTTGGACGACAACCTGAAGCATCCCTATGAAGGCGCGAAAGAAGGCCTTTCCGCCGCCCACGCATTTGCCGACGTGGCCATGGTCTCCTCCGCCAACCGCGACGCGATCGAGGAGGAGTGGGACAAATTCGGTCTGCTGAAGCATACGATATCGTTCTGGCACAAGACGTCGGCTCCAAAGCCGCCTGTATCGCGGCAATGCTGCGGTTCGGCTACGACCCAAGCAAGGTCGTGATGGTGGGCGACGCACCCGGCGATTGCGATGCCGCCGAAAAAACGGCGTCCATTACTACCCCATTCTGGTCAACCGCGAAAAAGAGAACCGGGACGAGCTCGTCGCCACCGGCTTTGACAAGCTCCGTGACGGCAACTACGCCGCCTACGGTGCCGAGAAAAAACAGGAATTTCTCAAAAATCCGGGCAGTTGAACTGCCTAAAATAATGATCCCCTCGGATTTTTCCGAGGGGATTTGTTATTGCGTTAAACGATTAGCCCTTGATAGCAGCCTGTGCAGCGGTACGCAAAAGAGGGGAAGTTGTTACCAAATGAATGGTATCAAGCGGTATTTGACTTTTTGCTTATATTCACGGTAACCGTCGAGTTCTTCTTCCAGGAATTTTTCTTCGTACTTAATTCGTTTTGCTATGATAAGAGGATATGCAAGAAAAATCAAAAACGAATATACAGAACCTAACACAATCGGTATCGACAAAAACAAAAGCAAAGTTGTGCTATACATCGGGTGTCTGACGATACCATATAACCCCGTATCGATTACCTTTTGATTTTCTTGAACCTCAATCGTGCGGCTAAGATATGTATTTTCTCGGAGCACTTCTGCATAAAGAATATATGCAATGAGAAACACCACTGCCGCACCGATTACTATACCTATCGGCAACATATACCAATGAAAACGGACACCGAGTCCTGCAACGATAAAGCCTGCCAAAAACATAAGACCACTCAATTTCACAACAAGACTTTGTTCTCGTTGCTTTTCTTTTGCACCCAATCTGCTCTTTAATAGGTCAGGATTTTTGAACATCATTACAATTCCCGCAAAGAGCATTGGGATAAATAAAATGCCCATCAATAACCAACCATTAAAAAAAGAAATCGTTCCCGCTGGTATGAATATCACTAACCCAACCAAAACAATACCTAATACGAATTTAGTTGTTGCTTCAACAAATAATTTCATTGTCATAGTGTTTCTCCGTTAAATTTTTGTTTGCAACTTTGCTTTATTGTACCATATTATATTGTAAATAGAAAGAGCTTTATATAAAAATCGCCCTGCCGAGATTTCGGCAGGGCGATAAGTTTTGCTTTATGGATCTAATTATTTAGATTCTTTGATCGCAGCCTGTGATGCAGTACGCAAAAGTGGGATTACACAAAAGTTTCTGTTGCTTGACCTTCTTCTACTTTCTTTGCAAAAGAAATCTCAAATTCAATATTCTGTGAAATGACTGTCAAACCAATAGAAAGCAGTATAAAGCCTACGTAATACTTGATTGTCGATACAAAAGCTTCAGCATTTTCTGCTTCAGCTTCTGCTATTTCAATATTGTTTTTATTAAGTTTGGTAATTGCATCATTGTTTGCTTCAATTGCCTCAAACACGGGAATAAGATTGTTTGCGGCCTGGGCGGCAGCTTGCTGCATACCTGTATATGCATCACCACCATAAGACTTGTTAGACTCATACTCAGGTGCAGAGATGCTTTCTAATTTAATACTATCCATTTTGGGATTATTTATTGCAACATCAAATGAAAAAACGAAATAAGAGCACACCATAATTACAACGCCGATAATAACACCTATCAGATTAAGTTTCTTTAACATAATTAGCAATCCTTTCTATTAACTAAACAATTATGTATTATAGATTAGCTTCATTGAATCCATGGGTATTATAGCATAAAGCCATACTACTCGCAAATAAAACTTCGCCCTGCCGAGTAGGGGCGGCAATCTGCCGCCCGCGGGCGATTGATAATCGCCCCTGCATTTTTTGTCGATATGCCTGGCTGCTCGATATATTTGCCTGACGGCAAATTCAAGATAATTCCGCGTTGCAGAATTTCGATATGTTGCCTTGAGGCAACGAGTGTCTATATAAATCCTCTCATGCCCCGCAGGGCATATCGAGTGCGTCAGCACATATCGAGCCGCAAAGCGGCATATCGAAAATCCCAATGGGATTTATATCGCTGCTAACAAAAAACTGCCTTCCGAAGAAGACAGTTTTTTTGTTAGCAATTAGCCCTTGATTGCAGCCTGAGCAGCAGCCAAACGAGCGATCGGCACGCGGAACGGCGAGCAGGACACGTAGTCCAGACCGATCTTGTGGCAGAACTCAACGGAGACCGGGTCACCGCCGTGCTCACCGCAGATACCGCAGTGCAGCTCGGGACGGGTCTTCTTACCCAGCGAGACAGCCATATCCATCAGCTTGCCAACACCGGTCTGATCCAACTTCGCGAACGGATCATTCTCGTAGATCTTGGTGTCATAGTAAGCGGACAGGAACTTGCCGGCGTCGTCACGGCTGAAGCCGAAGGTCATCTGGGTCAGATCGTTGGTGCCGAAGCAGAAGAACTCCGCTTCCTTCGCAATGTCGTCCGCGGTCAAGCAGGCACGCGGGATCTCCATCATGGTACCGACTTCGTACTTGAGGTCCGCACCGGCGGCAGCGATCTCGGCGTCGGCGGTTGCCACGACAATATCCTTAACGAACTTCATTTCCTTGACCTCGCCGGTCAGCGGGATCATGATCTCGGGAACGATGGTCCATTCCGGATGCGCCTTCTGTACGTTGATCGCCGCACGGATAACAGCGGTGGTCTGCATCTTCGCAATTTCCGGATAGGTGACAGCCAGACGGCAGCCACGGTGACCCATCATCGGGTTGAACTCATGCAGGGAAGCGATGATCGCCTTGATGTCGGCAACCGACTTGCCCTGAGCCTTCGCCAGCGCCGCGATGTCCTCTTCCTCGGTGGGAACGAACTCGTGCAGCGGGGGGTCCAGGAAGCGGATGCAGACCGGGTTGCCCTCGAGCGCCACGTACAGCTTCTCGAAGTCGCCCTGCTGATACGGCAGGATCTTCGCCAGAGCGGCCTCGCGCTCTTCAACGGTATCGGAGCAGATCATCTCACGGAACGCCGCGATACGGTCAGCCTCGAAGAACATATGCTCGGTACGGCACAGACCGATACCCTCGGCACCCAGCTCGCGAGCCTTCTTGGCATCGGCGGGGGTGTCGGCGTTGGTGCGGACCTTCAGCGTACGGAACTCATCGGCCCACGCCATGATGCGGCCGAACTCGCCGGCGATCTCAGCGTCAACCGTCGGGATGATGCCGTCGTAGATGTTACCGGTGGAACCGTCGATGGAGATGTAGTCGCCTTCAACATAGGTCTTGCCGGCCAACTCGAACTTCTTGTTCTCCTCGTCCATCTTGATCTCGCCGCAACCGGACACGCAGCAGGTACCCATGCCGCGAGCAACAACGGCCGCGTGAGAGGTCATACCACCGCGGACGGTCAGTATGCCCTGAGACGCCTTCATACCGGTGATATCCTCGGGAGAGGTCTCCAGACGAACCAGAACGACCTTCTCGCCCTTCTCGTTCCAAGCCACAGCGTCGTCAGCAGTGAACACCACACGACCGCAAGCAGCACCGGGAGAAGCACCCAGGCCCTTGCCCGCGGGAGTCGCGGTCTTCAGGACCTTCTGGTCGAACTGCGGGTGCAGCAGGGTGTCGAGGTTACGGGGATCGATCATCGCCACAGCCTGCTTCTTGTCGATCATGCCCTCGTCCACCAGGTCGCAGGCGATCTTCAGAGCGGCCTTCGCGGTACGCTTACCGTTTCGGGTCTGCAGCATGAACAGCTTACCGTGCTCAACGGTGAACTCCATATCCTGCATATCTCTGTAGTGGTCCTCCAGACGTGCGCACACATCCTGGAACTGAGCAAACGCCTCGGGGAACTTGTTGGCCATCTCGGCGATCGGCATCGGCGTACGCACGCCGGCCACAACATCTTCACCCTGCGCGTTGGTCAGGAACTCACCCATCAGGCCCTTATCGCCGGTGGCGGGGTCACGGGTAAAGGCAACACCGGTACCGCAATCGTCACCCATGTTACCGAAAGCCATCATCTGCACGTTAACAGCGGTACCCCAGGAGTACGGGATGTCGTTGTCACGGCGATACACGTTGGCGCGGGGGTTGTCCCAGGAACGGAACACCGCTTCCACAGCGCCCATAAGCTGCTCTTTGGGATCGGAGGGGAAATCCTTGCCGATCTTGGACTTATACTCAGCCTTGAACTGGCCGGCGAGTGCCTTCAGATCGTCAGCGGTCAGCTCGACGTCCTGGGTCACACCCTTTTCTTCCTTCATCTTGTCGATGAGCTCTTCGAAGTACTTCTTACCAACTTCCATAACGACGTCGGAGTACATCTGGATGAAACGGCGATAGCAGTCCCACGCCCAACGGGGATTATTGGACTTCTCAGCCATCGTCTCCACCACGGTCTCGTTCAGACCGAGGTTCAGAATGGTATCCATCATACCGGGCATCGAAGCGCGCGCACCGGAACGAACGGAAACCAGCAGCGGGTTCTCCTTGTCACCGAACTTCTTGCCGGTGATCTCCTCCATCTTGTCGATGTACTCCATGATCTGCGCCTGGATCTCATCGTTGATCTTGCGGCCATCCTCATAATACTGGGTGCAGGCCTCGGTGCTGATCGTGAAACCCTGCGGAACCGGCAGACCGAGACCGGTCATTTCCGCCAGGTTGGCGCCCTTGCCGCCGAGAAGCTCGCGCATGGAAGCGTTGCCCTCTTTGAACAGATAGACATACTTGTGACTCATGCTTACAGTCATCCTCTCTCTTTATTTTAACTTTCTCCTCGAGACATTTTGAATATGCCGACAGATATGTCAACATAACTGCCAGTTATTATACCAAATTTTTCTGAAAATGAAAAGTGTTTTTTTGTAATTTTTTAATTTTATCAAAATAACCAGTATTTTGCACCAAAAGCCTCCTCGGATTGTGAAAAAGCATCGCTTTTTTGCAGAAAGGATTGCGAAAAGCGAGCAAACGCGCTATACTTTAAGGTGCTTTTAAGTTTTCTTGCTATACTGGTATCACAGTAAAAAGGAGGGATACCATGCGTTTGCTGCTGACTGAAGACGAGCGCGATGACTCGCCGCCAAGCGAAGGTGACCGCCTCGGTGCTGCAGATCGGCAACCTGTCACTGGACCGCATCAACTTTGAGTTGTCCACTGCCAAAGGTTCCTTCCGCCTCGCCGGCGGCACGGCGGCATCCACCATTATCCCTGCCGCGTTTTTACAATGCCTGCTCATCGCCTTGGCGCTTGGCACGCTACTGGCACTGTTCTATCGTCTTAACAAGCGCTGCAGCCGCAGCTTCGCCGTCACACTGGCGCTGCTGCCGTCAGTGGTCTGCGTGGTCATCCTGATGGTCAACGGCAATCTGGAGATCAGCTGCTCGATCCCGGAGACCGAAACCGAAACACTGTAAAGAGGGGAACTTCATGAAACGCATCATCAGTATTGTCTGCACCCTAGCTCTGTGCGTGGCACTTTCGGCCTGCTCCGGAAAAACCGAAACCACCCCGACCGTTCCGACGGTCACCGCGCCGTCCACGCTCGGCGTCGCCGCCGAGGATCTGTTCACCGACCGTGACAGCGACACTACCTACGACGGCACTGAAGCGATCACCGTCTCCCTCAGCGGCAGCAACGCCGTTTCGTCATCATCGTTGGTATCCTCGGAAAACGGCACCGTCACCCTCAAGGGCGCAGGCACGTACATCCTCTCAGGCGAGCTGAACGGACAGATCGTTGTAGATGCCCCCAAAGAGGATAAGCTGCAGCTCGTTTTCCGCGGCGTTACCGTCACCTGCGAAAGCAGCAGCGCTCTGTATATCCGCCAAGCGGATAAGGTGTTTATCACACTGGACGGCGAAATGAACAACAGCCTGTCCACCACCGGTGACTTCGTCGCCGTTGACGAAAACAATCTCGACGCCGCTCTTTTCTCCAAAGAAGATCTGACTATAAACGGCAGCGGCAGCCTGACCGTTTCCTGCACCGCCGACCACGGCATCGTCTCAAAGGACGACCTCGCCTTTACCGGCGGCACGATCACCGTCATCGCAGCGGGACACGGCCTCAGTGGTAAGGATTGTGTCAAGGTCAACGGCGGCAGCTTTACTGTCGAAGCCGGCAAGGATGGTATCCACGCCGAGAATAACGACGATGCCACGCTGGGCTCTGTCTATCTGGCAAACTGCACCTGGAATATCACCGCCGGCGGAGATGCGATCCACGCCGGGGCCACACTGCAGGTTGACAGCGGCACCTATGCGCTGTCCTCCGGCGGCGGCAGCGCCAACGCCAGCATGAATACCAACGGCGGCTTTAACCCCGGTTGGGGGCAATGGGGCAGCGCATACGGTGGTTATTACGAGGACGGCACCGTCGATAACACCTCTGCCAAAGGGCTGAAATCCTCCGGCGACCTCATCATCAACAACGGCACCTTTACCGTGGACTCCTCCGACGACGCCCTGCATTCCAATGCCTCGCTGTATATCGTCGCGGGCGAGCTGACCCTCACCTCGGGCGATGATGGCATCCACGCCAACACCTCCGTGCTGATCTCAGGCGGAACGCTTACCATTACCAAAAGCTACGAGGGTGTCGAGGCACAGAACATCACCGTGTCCGGTGGCACACTGAACATCACCGCTTCGGACGATGGCTTTAACGCCGCCGGCGGCAACGATGCCTCTGCCACCAACGGCCGACCGGGGCAAGGTGCATTTGATACCGAGGCCGAGGCATTTCTGTCCATCACCGGTGGTAAGATCACGTTGGATGCTGCCGGCGACGGCTTGGACTCCAACGGCTACCTCTACGTATCGGGCGGTGAAACGTACGTCAACGGCCCGACCAACAGCGGCAATGGCGCACTGGACTACGGTATTGACGCTGTTGCGACCGGCGGCATCGTGATCGCCGTCGGCGCCTCCGGCATGGCAGAAAACTTCGGCAACAGCTCCACACAAGCCTGCATTCTGTATAATACCGGCCCCTGCAGCGCCGGCACGACCGTCACACTGAAGGATAGCAAAGGCAACGCCTTGGCATCCTTCGCCCCCGCCAAAGCCTTTTCCTCGGTGGTCATCACCGCTCCTGGGCTGTCGGAAAACAGCGATTTCACGCTGGATATCGGCGGCAACGCGTATGCGCTGATGCTGGACGGCTATCAGTACGGCAACAGCATGGGCAATATGGGCGGTCCCGGGGGCGATATGGGTGGCCACCAACCCGGCAGACCCGGCGGCCGTTTTTAAGATGTGAAATTTCCGGCACCCACGTGTGCCGAAGGAGGTTTATGCTATGTTACTCGCTCGCGAGATCGCGTATCATCAGCAGGGGCGCGCCCCCTCCGTTCACCACTCCCACACCGACAGTGACTCGCTGGAGGTCATCCAGATCCTCTCCGGCGACGGCAACGCGCTCATTAGCGACCAGACCTATCCGTTAGCCCCCAATATTCTGCTGTTTATCGACTCCGCCAACATCCACTCGCTCAACCCGCAAAACGAGGAGACCTATTGCCGCAACAAGCTCATCGTGCGGCGCAGTACCATCGAAAAAGGGCTGCAAGCGGTCGGCGCGCAATCGCTGCTCAGCGTATTTGAAGAAGCCGGCGGCACCTGCTTTACACTGTCACCGGATCTCGCCGGCCGTATTGACGGTGTGTTCAACGCAATGGCCGAAAAACCGCAGGACAATGCCGTGATATTCAGCTCGTTCATCTATCTGTTGACGACGCTGACCCCACAGGACCGTCTGTATGCGCAGGTTGCCGACACCCGCGTTTCCCGTGTGCTGCATTTCCTCCACACGCGCTATGCCGAGCCTATCACCATCGATATGCTCGCCGAGGACTCCCACATCAGCAAATATTATCTGTGCCGTCTGTTCCGCAACTGCACCGGTATGAGCATCATTCAGTATCTCAACGAGCAGCGCATCTCCTCCGCGCGCCGTCTGCTGACACAGACGCGCCGCTCCATTACCTCTATCGCTCAGGATTGCGGCTTTGGCAGTCCATCCCATTTCTGCGCCTTGTTCCGCGAGCACGAGGGAATGACCCCGCGCGATTTCCGTAATAAACACATCAACCGATAAAACAAAACGAAGCCCGAGGGATCCTCCCTCGGGCTTCGCTTATTCCTGCAGTTCAAATTCAGAAAACGTGACCGCCAACGGTATCGACGGCACCGACAGCGACAGCGGCACACCAGTCTTGGCGTCACACACCAATTCGTAAGCGCCGTTATCCCCGCTGCCGTTAATAAACAGCTTCCCGCTTTCCTGGTGCCGTTCCCCTTCGCCGCGGATCGCAGCATCCAGTACCGCCACGATCTCCTCGCCCAGCGCACTTTCGGGAATGGTTTGGGGATCAACGGAAAAGCTCATCCCATTCATCTCTAGCTCTACCGACTCGCCGTCCCACAGCGCCGTCATTCCGGCCAGTGACTCCGGCGCAGAAAAGGTCAGTTTCAGCGTACCGGCTGTCTGTCGGGTCAGCGTCCCCTTCACATCCATATCCTTGTAGTCAGCCTGTATCCGACAGGTAAAACCGTTCCCCACCGGATCGGCAGTCTGGGTCGATCGCCGGCAACCCGTTACCAGCAGTATCAGTGCGAATACGATCAGTGCTGCGCCTCGGCGCATAGTACGTCACTCCTGTTGTTCCAATTGCAGAAACAACCCACTGAGCTCCTCAAGCATATCGGTCGGCAACATCGCGTGCTGTGACAGCCGCGCTGCCGCGCGATCACCTGCCGCGCCGTGCAGATACACGCCACACCGCGCCGCATCGGCGGGTGGCATTCCCTGCGCCACCAAACCGGCGATCATGCCGGCAAGCACATCGCCGCTTCCGCCGACCGCCATACCGGGATTACCGGTGGGATTTACCCACACCTCACCCGATGGCGCAGCGATCACGGTATGATGCCCCTTGAGTACCACTACCGCACCGGTTCGCTGTACCGCCTCTTTTGCCGCGGCAAGGCGATCCGCTTGAACGGTCGCCACCGAACAGCCGAGCAAGCGCGACAGCTCCATCGGATGCGGTGTCAGTATCAGCGGTGCGTGGATCGTTTCCACTATAGATATATGCCGCGCCGCCGCATTTATGCCATCGGCATCCAAAATTATCGGACAGGCCGCTTCGGCGACCAATGCTTCGATCATCGCGGTCGTAGACGGCGACTGTCCCAAGCCGCACCCAACAAGCAACGCATCCGCCTTCTGCAAGCGTGGCAGCAGCATTTTCACCGCCTGCACACCGCATGCCGCATACGGTACGAAAACCCCCTCCGGTACCTGCACCGCTACGATGGGATAGATCGACTCCGGCACCGCCGCTGTCAAAAGCCCGACACCGCTGCGCAATGCCGCCTTCGCCGCCAGTGCTGCCGCGCCCGCCATACCGTAGCTGCCGCAGACCGACAGCACCGTGCCGTATGTCCCTTTGTGGCTGTCCGCCGAACGCGGTGCAAAGCACCGACGGATCTCCTGCCATTCCATCATCGAAATACCCTCCCAAAAGCAAAGTGCGAGTGCCGCGGCACTCGCACTTGGTTCATTTTTGCATCTCCGACTGAAGCAAGCGCGGCAATGCCTGGGTAAATGCTTCCATCACACGCTCGTTTGGCTGAAAGACCACCAAGGTGTATCCGCGTTTCTTGCTGCGGTAGCTGAAGCAATACAGCCCCTCTTCCTTTTCCGAGCAAGCCGCAAACACCAGACGGTCGACCTGACGGCCCTGCCACTTCTCCGGCTCATACCGGCCCGCACTTTCCAGCTTTTTGAGCGACACGGAGACTACCCGCTCCCGCTTACGGCGGGCAACGATGCGGTCAATATCAATATCCCCATTGGTGATGCAGTATTCGTACTCAATATTCATGCCCGACAGCAGCCACCACATACCATAAATCAACGGTACGACCAGCATCAGCGCCAACGCACCCAAAAACATAAACAGCATGACGGTAAGGATGGAGCACAGCGCCATAATGACCACGGCGAGCGCGACCTGCGATTTCGTCTTTTTACGAAAAATGATCTGTTCCACAAACGTATCCAAAGCGGTCACACCTTTCTTTCAGTAGTATACACGACTTACCGCAAAAAAGCAATTATTTTTCCTCGTCAAAAAACCGCACGATGGCTTCCGCCGCCGGCTTGGTCATTCCCTTCACTGCCGCAAGCTGATCCACGGTTGCCCCGCGCACAGCCGCCACCGAGCCGAAATGCCGCAGCAACAGCGCCGCGCGTTTTTCTCCCACGCCGGGAATACCGGTCAGCGTGCTGCCGATGACGCGCCGCCGCTTCTGCCGATGATACCCGATGGCAAAGCGATGGACCTCCTCCTGGATCGATGCCGCGAGCGTAAACGCCGCGCGCCGCCCCTGAATAGCGATCTCGCCGCCCTCAGCGGTGATCGCACGGGTGCGGTGATGACCGTCCTTGACCAAGCCGAACACCGGAATGCCGTAGCCAAAGCTGTCTACCAACGGCTTTACCGCGTCCAACTGACCGCGGCCGCCGTCCAACAAGATCAGATCCGGCAGCTCACCAAATCCCTCGCCGCTCTCGCGGTGCTGCTCGTATTCCTTGAGCCGACGCTCCAGCACCTCGCACAAGCAAGCGCAGTCATCCTGCCCCTGCACCGTGCGGATCGCAAACCGCCGATACTCCTGCTTGGCAGGCTTGCCGTTGCGGAACACGACCATCGCCCCCACCACGTCGGCACCGCCGGTGTGCGAAATATCGTAGCTTTCAATGCGGCAAGGCGTTTGAGCAAGCCCCAACAGCTGCCGCAGTTCCTCTAACGCCGTCACGTCGCGACCGCCAGTCTCCAACTGCCGCGCCACCCGCTCCGCCGCGTTGTCACGGCACATCGCCAGCAGCTGCGCCTGCTGTCCGCGCTGCGGGAACACCAGCTTCACCGCATACCGCGCGCCCTGCGCGGCGGCACGCTCGGTCAAAAAGCGTTCCAACAGTTCGTGATCCTCCACCGGACCGTCCATCACAATACGCGGCGGGATCGCGTCACGCATCGTGTAATAGCGGCGCAAAAACTCTGCCTTGGCGGCCGCGGGATCGTCCACGGTGTCCACCAAGAACTCTTCCCGATCGGACAGCGCCCCACCGGTAAACCGAAACACCTCAAAGCACGCCGTGTCCCCCGCCTGCGCTAACGCCACAATATCCTGCCGCGGCACACGCGACTGCACGACCTTTTGCTTTTCTCCCAGCTTATCCAACGCCCGAATGCGGTCACGCAGCCGTGCCGCCGTTTCAAAATCCAACGTCTCAGCCGCGGCGTTCATCCGCTGTGTCAGCAACGCGCTAAGCTTGGCGCTGCCCTGCGTCAGGTACAGCACTGCCTGCTCCACCCGCTCCGCATACTCCGCCTCCGGCACGCGGCCACTGCACGGTGCGCAGCACTGCCCAATATGATGGTTTAGGCACGGTCGCTCACCGCTTTTTCCGTATTTCAACTGCTTTTTGCAGGTGGATAACTGAAACAGCCGATTGACCTCGTCCACCGCCTGCCGCAGCACGAAGGAACTCATATATGGCCCGATGTACCGCGCGCCATCCTCCGCCCGCTGCTTGACCTCGGTGATCCGCGAATACGGCGGCGGAGAGACCCGGATGTAGCAATAACCCTTGTCGTCCTTCAGCAGAATGTTGTACTTCGGCGCATACTGCTTGATGAGCGAGCATTCCAGCACCAGCGCCTCAAACTCGCTGCCGGCAACGATGTACTCAAAATGATCCACACGGCTGACCATTTGCCGCACCTTTTCGGTATGGTTGGTATCGGAGCCGAAATACTGGCTGACACGGTTGCGGAGCGCCTTGGCCTTACCGATGTAGATGATGGTATCACGGCTGTCCTTCATAATATACACGCCGGGCTGCAGCGGCAGCGCCATCGCTTGCCGACGCAATTCCTTGATCGTATCCGTCATTCGTGTCACCCCCTTAAAAGCACAAAAAGCGCAGCCGCATGACGCAACTGCGCTTCGGACGCTTCACCACGCAGTGAAACCCCCGTTCAAAACAACCCGTAACTTATTCGGCAAAACCCGACTCGACAAGCGCCACCAGTGCGTCGACCGCGGCTTTCTCGTCGTTGCCATCTGCGGTGATGCGGATGTTCGTACCGCCGACAATACCCAGAGACAAAACGCCCAGCAAGCTCTTCGCGTTGACACGGCGCTCCTCTTTTTCCACCCAGATGGCAGACTTAAACTCGTTAGCCTTCTGAATGAAGAACGTGGCGGGGCGGGCATGCAGACCTACCTGATTCTGCACCAGTACCTCTTTAACATACATACGAAATACTCCCTCTCATCACTTGACATGACCGAACAAGATCGGTCTGGATTGCCTAACAAGATATTACATATTATACCACAAACTGCGCTCGGGTCAAACAAAATCGAGAACAAAAATGCACCCATGTTGCATTTTTGTTTGCCTGCCCTATTTTGAGAAAAAAGCTCGTCCCCAATTTGTTCAATTTGACGATAACAGTGGATAACTTTTAGCTATAATGGCGAGTCTTCCCCGGCGAGCAATTGCTTTTGCTCTTCCAAAAACGCCACCTCACGCGGGGTCAATTCCGCGTGCTCCAGCATATCCGGACGGTGTCTCAGCGTACGCAGCAGCGATTGCTCGCGCCGCCACGCAGCGATGTTGGCGTGATGTCCGGTGAGCAGCACCTCCGGCACCTCGCGCCCTTCCCAGACCGCCGGACGCGTATACTGCGGATACTCCAGCAGCGAGGAAAAGTGGCTCTCCTCGGTAAAACACTGCTCGTCCGACAGCACACCGGGGATCATCCGCGCCACGCAATCAGTCAGCACAAGTGCCGGCAGCTCACCGCCGGTCAGCACGTAGTCGCCAATGGAGATCTGCTCGTCCACCAACGCATCCAGCACCCGCTCGTCCACACCCTCGTAATGCCCGCACAGCAAGCACAGATCCGGCAGCTGCGCCAATTCACGCGCCCGCTGCTGGGTCAGGGTCTTGCCCTGCGGAGACAGATAGATCAGGTGCGGACGGTGACCCAGATCCTCGCACACCGCGCGGAAGCAATCCGCGATCGGTTGAGCGAACATCACCATGCCCATACCGCCGCCGTAAGGATAGTCATCCACCTGCTTCTGGCGATTTTCCGTATAATCGCGGATCTGGTGAAACCGCAGATCCAAAATCCCCCGCTGCCGTGCGCGACCGATGATGCTTTCCGCCATCATACGGTCACACGCATCGGGAAACAGCGTTAACAGATCAATTCTCATCGTCTAACAATCCCAACATTGGAAAAATTCGGATCACGCCGCCGTCCACGTCGATCTTGCGAATGACCCACGGGATCGCGGGGATCAACACCTCGCTGCCGGACGGCGTGCGCATGTGATACACGTCGTTGGCGCCGGTATGGCTGACGTCGGTGCATTCACCGTAGACCGCACCGGTATCGTCATCCACCACCGAAAGACCGATCAGATCGCAAATGAAATACCGCCCCTTCTCCAGCTTGAGATCACTACGGTCAAGATACAGCATCTGCCCACGCAATGCGGCGGCAGCCTCCACCGTGTCGATCCCCTCCAGCTTGATCAAAGCGATATTCTTATGAGCGCGGGCGTGAACGCGTACCGCGCGGCGACCCTCGTCAAAATACAGCTTACGCAGACCGGCCAACACCTCAGGTGTATCGCATTCGGGGCGCACCCGAACCTCGCCGCGTACCCCGTGGGTACCGACGATCTCACCGGCTTCCAGATAGCGTTTCTTCGGCATGAAATCCCCTCCGTTCGAAAAGACCTCTCACAGGGACCTGTGAGAGGTGATTCGATCAATCGTCGATCTCAACCGAGACCTTGGCATCCTGACGGGACGCAGCGGCACGCATCACGGTACGCATCGCCTTGGCAATGCGACCTTGCTTACCGATCACGCGACCCATATCATCGGCGGCCACACGCAGATGAAACACGATGGTACCATCCGCCTGCGGCTCATCCTGCGTGACCGTCACCGCCGCGGGGTCTTCGACCAAGCCGCGGGCGATCGTCAACAGCAATTCTTCCATATTTGCCCTACCTTTCGCCGAAAAGCCGATTACACGCCGGCTTTCTTCAGCAGATCCTTGACGGTATCGGTGGGCTGAGCGCCGTTAGCGATCCACTTCTTCGCCTTCTCGACGTCCACCTTCACCACGGCCGGCTCTTCCAGCGGGTTGTAATAGCCCAGCTCCTCGATGAAGCGGCCGTCACGGGGATAGCGGGAATCTGCCACCACGATACGATAGAACGGAGCCTTCTTCGCGCCCATGCGGCGCAGTCTGATCTTTACTGCCATTGTTGGTTACCTCCAAAAACTCTTTATTCTTCAAACCCGACCGCACCCGCGGCCATGAATTGAATACCAATCAGAAACCGAACCGGCCGCCCTTGCCGCCGAATCCGAAGCCGGGCATCATACCGCCGCGGCCACCCTTTTTGCCTGCACTCTTCATGCGCTTGATCATCTGGCGCATCGTGTCATACTGCTTGAGCAGGCGGTTGACGTCCTCCACCCGCATACCGCAGCCGGCAGCGATACGCCGTTTGCGGGAGGGGTTGATGATATCGGGTTTTTCCCGCTCGCGCTTGGTCATCGATAGGATGATCGCTTCCACGCGGGCGAACTGCTTTTCATCGATATCAATATCCTTGATCTGCTTGCCCATGCCCGGAATCATTCCCAGCAGGCTCTTGATATCGCCCATTTTCTGGATCTGTCGGAACTGGTCGAGCAGGTCGTTGAGATCAAAGTTGTCCTGCCGCAGTTTTTCCGCCAACGCCTCTGCCTCGCGCTCGTCGATCTGCTGCTGTGCCTTTTCTATGAAGGACAGTACGTCACCCATGCCCAGGATACGCGATGCCATCCGTTCGGGATGGAATACCTCCAGGTCGTCAAGCTTTTCACCGGTACCGGCAAACTTGACCGGCTTGCCGGTGACCGCGCGTACAGACAGTGCCGCACCGCCGCGGGTATCGCCGTCCAGCTTGGTCAGGATAACGCCGCTGATCTCCAGCGTTTCATTAAAGGACTTGGCGACGTTTACCGCATCTTGACCGGTCATCGCGTCCACGACCAGCAGGATCTCCTGTGGTGCCACCGCGGCACAGATATTTTTCAGCTCCGTCATCAACTGCTCGTCAATGTGCAGTCGACCTGCGGTATCCAAAATCACGTAATCGTTACCGTGGTCACGCGCATGAACGACCGCCTGTCGCGCAATGTCCACCGGATTCGCTGTGCCGCGCTCAAACACCGGCACACCGGCTGCCTCACCCACCACCTGCAGCTGCTTGATAGCCGCGGGACGGTACACGTCACACGCGACGAGCAGCGGGCGATGGCCTTGGCTCTTGAGCATTTTACCAAGCTTGGCGGAATGCGTCGTCTTACCGGAGCCTTGCAGGCCACACATCATGATGATGCACGGCGGTCGGTTGGCACGCTCCAGATGGCTTGCCTCGCCGCCCATTAGCTTGACCAACTCCTCGTTGACCAGCTTGATGACCATCTGCGCCGGCGTCAGGCTTTCCATCACCTTTTCGCCGACCGCACGCTCGGAAACAGCCGCCGTAAAATCCTTGGCGACCTTGTAGTTGACGTCCGCCTCAAGCAGCGCCAAGCGCACCTCGCGCATGGCCTCCTTCACGTCGGCTTCGGTCAGCTTGCCTTTATTTTTCAGCCGTTTGAAGGCGGCTGATAACTTTTCGGAAAGACCCTCAAACGCCACGGCTGTTACCTCTCTTTAAGTTCTTCCGCCAAGGCAGCAATGCGCCCGGCGCGCTCGTCGATCTCGCGAGAACGGCCGCAGCGGAGATTCAGCTCACGGATCTCCTGCGCCGCCTGACAGATCGCGTCAAAGCCTTCACGCACCTCGCGGAAACGACCGGCGAGATGCAAACGCTCTTCCATCTCCCGCATCTGCGCTTCGGCACGCTTCAGGGAATCCCGCACACCCTGACGGGTAATGCTTTGATTCTCGGCGATCTCCGCCAGGGACAGATCCTCCTCGTAGTACAGCTCCACCACCTGCCGCTGCTTTTCGGTCAGCATATCGCCGTAAAAGTCAAACAGCCACGCAATTTCCATGTCCTTCGCCATATCTGTCCCTCCTCTCGTTTCGGTGTAAAGGTTTTTGCTTTACAGGTATTATAACAGACCTATCCCCCTATGTCAAGCCCCACTTTGTATTTTTACAAAAGGTTTTCGGGAAAGGCTAAATTGATCTGCGTTTTACCTTTTTTCTCTGTAAGCAGTGCATACTTCGCCGCACCGCCAAAAGAGCGGGTAATATAGGTCACCACATACTCTGCACGTTCCAGCATCCATTTGTTTCGATAATCGATAGCAAATCGGCGCGGGACGTTTTCGAGCCCTTCCGGGAACAGTGTGTGCTCATATTTTTCTTTCTCATGCTCACTCGCTTTCCCCGGCAAATACGCCAATACGATCTGATAGTGTATCTGCGGGTGTTCCTGCTGCAATTCTCGTAACATTTGATAAACATATCTGTCGAAATTACCGTGATTCCCCACATAGAACGTATCCACCGCATTATCGACGATCAACTTCTCCAACACAAACTTCAAGCGCGCACAGATGGATAACGGACAATCACGATGACCGAAAAATGTACAGCTTGACACACACTACCCCTCTTTTTTGACAAATTACCCGAGTTCGGGTTATTTTCTATTATGTCGCAGTTTTCTCGAAAAGTCAACCCGAATATGGGTAGTTCTGCGTCGTTTCCTTGTTATCATTACATTAACTGAAATCGGGTAATGATAATACCAAAAAGGGGTGTCCGGATGGAATACGCGGAGCTGTATGTCAAACGGATTCGGGAATTGTGTAGAAAGCGCGGCATTTCCATAAACAAACTGGCCAACATGAGTGACGTTAAGCAATCCACTTTGGATAATATCATGCAAGGAAGCACCAAGAATCCCGGTGTGAAAACCATCCATAAATTAGCCATTGCCTTTAATATGACCTTTGCCGAATTCACAAACTTTAAAGAGTTGAATGACTACTCCTTTGAGGATGATTCGGACGACTGACAACAAAAAGCACCTGTCGACATTCGACAGGTGCTTTTGTATATATCGCAGTTACTCCAGCCGGAAATCCTCTTCCGAATAGGTGGACAACGTCGGCTGTGTATACGGCACGCGCCGCAGGGGGTCATATACGAATTTCCGGCAACGTGCGGTGGGCAACACCACACCGCGACGCAGACAGAGGATCACTTTACCGTCGGATGAACGCCGTCCGTTGCCGCAAATACCGCAGGCAGGTGTCACAGCGTTACCGTACAGTTTCCGTCTCACAGCGCTCCCTCCTTCGTAAAATTCTTAATACGCCTTGCCCCACACGACCATCTTCTTGGCCGGCTTGCCGCAGCAAACACAGGCCTCGCTAAGCTCCTCCTGCTCAAACGGCATACAGCGGCTGGTCACGCCGGCCTGCTCCTTGAGCTGCAGTTCGCAAGCCTCCTCGCCGCACCACATGGCCTTGATCAGACCGGGCTTTTCGCCGGCGATCTCGCACAGCTCGTCCAGCGTTGTGGCCGTATACGTCATACTCTCGCGGCGCTCCAGTGCTTTCTGATACAAGCCGTCGTGTACCGCTTTCAGCAACTCAGGGATCTTGGTCTCCAGTTCATCCAGTGACACCACCGTCTTTTCGCGGTTGTCGCGGCGTACCAACACGCACTGGTTATTCTCGATATCGCGCGGGCCGATCTCCAGACGGAGCGGCACGCCCTTCATCTCGTACTCGGCAAACTTCCAGCCGGGCGAATTGTCGGAGTCGTCCATCTTGACGCGGGCGACCTTGGACAAACGCTCCTTGAGCTCCGCCGCCTTTTCCAGAACGCCGGGCTTGTGCTGCGCAATAGGCAGGATCACCAACTGAACCGGTGCCACCGCGGGCGGCAGTACCAGACCGTTGTCATCCCCGTGCGTCATAATGATGGCACCGATGATGCGGGTGGACATACCCCACGAGGTCTGGTGCGGATACTGCAGCTTATTCGCACGGTCGGTATACTGAATATCGCAGGCGCGGGCAAGCCCGTCACCAAAATAGTGACTGGTAGCGCTCTGCCGCGCCTTTCCGTCGTGCATCATCGCTTCGATGGTGTAGGTCGCTTCCGCACCGGCAAACTTTTCCTTATCCGTCTTGCGGCCCTTAATGACCGGGATCGCCAACGACTGCTCGCAGAAATCGGCGTAGACACCCAACATACGCTCGGTCTCTTCCCACGCCTCGTCCGCGGTTTCGTGCATCGTGTGGCCTTCCTGCCAATAGAACTCCATCGTGCGCAGGAACGGACGCGTGGTTTTCTCCCAACGCACCACCGAACACCACTGGTTGTACAGCTTCGGCAGGTCGCGGTAGGAATGGATGATATCCGCGTAATGCTCGCAGAACACCGTCTCCGAGGTCGGGCGTACGCACAGTCGCTCCTGCAGCTTCTCCTCGCCACCGTGAGTAACCCACGCCACTTCCGGCGCAAAGCCTTCTACGTGATCCTTCTCACGCTGCAGCAGGCTTTCCGGAATAAACAACGGCATCATGATGTTCTCATGGCCCAACGCCTTGAAGCGCGCGTCCAGATCGTTACGGATATTCTCCCACAGAGCCGTGCCGTAGGGACGCACGATCATGCAACCGCGCACGCCGGAATAACTGGCCAGCTCCGCTTTCTTTACCACGTCGGTATACCACTGGGTAAAATCTTCTTCCATCGAGGTGATGGCTTCCACCATCTTTTTGTTATCAGCCATAATCGGGATCCTTTCGATTACTTCTTATCGTCCTTGTCCTTGGCAAATTTGTTCAGCAGGTTCACCGAGATCATGATGAGGATCATAACCGCGAAAATACCGACCATGCCGAGCAGCATCAGCAACAAAGCATTCATAACAGGGCTCATAATGTATATCCTCCTTACGCACCGATCAATTTGGGAACGACCGTCAGAATGATACCGCCGGCAACCACGGAGCCGATCTGACCGGCCACGTTCGCGCCTACCGCGTGCATCAGCAGGTGGTTCTGGTTGTCTTCCTTGAGCGCCATCTTCTGGATGACGCGAGCCGACATCGGGAACGCCGAGATACCGGCACCGCCGACCATCGGATTGATCTTTTTGCCCTCCGGCAGGAAAATGTTGAGGAACTTCGCAAACAGGCAGCCGGCGATGGTATCGAACACGAACGCCACCAAGCCGAGGCCCATAACGATAATGGTATCCAGCTTAACAAAATCCTCAGCCTTCATACTGGCCGAAATGGAAAGGCCCAGCACGATGGTGATGAGATTTGCCAGCGAGGTCTGCGCGGTCTGGGACAGGTTATCCAGCTTCAGGCACTCACGCAGCAGGTTACCGAACATCAGGAAGCCGACCAGCGACACCGACTTCGGTGCGATCAGACCGGCGATCACCGTCACCACGATGGGGAACAGAATGCGGGTCTTGCGGGACACGGACGCCGGGTTATAGGACATCCGGATCATACGCTCTTTTCTGGTAGTAACCAGCTTGATGGCAGCCGGTTGAATGATCGGCACCAGTGCCATATAGGAGTACGCCGCCACCATGATCGCGGGCAACAACGGTGTCTGCAGCACGTTAGCAACCAGGATCGCCGTCGGGCCGTCGGCCGCACCGATGATACCGATAGACGCCGCATCGGTAAAGTTGTAGCCGAGCAAGGTCGCCACGGCCACGGTCAGGAAAATACCGAACTGTGCCGCACCGCCGAACAGGAACATCTTGGGATTGGACAGCAGCGGACCGAAGTCGATCATCGCGCCGATACCGATGAACAGCAGCAACGGCAGTGCCTCCGAGGCTTCAATACCTACCTTGAACAGCCAATCCACGATACCCTCCGAGCCATCCGCCGCCTGGCCGATCGCGCCGGAAAGGGGCAGGTTGACCAGAATAGCACCCAGACCCATCGGCATCAACAGGGATGGTTCAAAGTCCTTGGCCAACGCCAGATAGATCAACAACGCGCCAACCCCCATCATCACGAGGTTCTTCCAGCCGTCATCAACAAAGAAAAACACAATACTGTCCCACAGGAAACTGAAATTCTGCAAAAACTCCATCCCCAATTTCCCCCAACTTTCTTTCTCCTCAACGAGGTAAATATATATTATTTATTATACAAAACCTGATTTTGTTTTTCAACACCTAAAACCGCTTTTTTGAAAAACAATGCAAAAAAACAGACCCTTCCGCTCCGTCGGGAAGGGTCTGTGTGATTTATTCCGTAGGCTGTGCCTTGTTTTTTTCTTTATGCTTGTCGTGCAGCTCGATGCAATCCAGCAGCAGCATCCGCACCACGGCGATCAACGGCGCACCGAGGAAAATGCCCCAGAACCCGAAGATGCCGCCGCCAATGGTGATACCGAGCAATACGTAGATGGGACGAATGCCCACCGTGTGACCGACGATACGCGGCTGAATGATGTTCGCATCCAACTGCTGCATGACCAAAATGTAGATCGCGATAAACAACGCCTGATACGGGCCAACCGTGATAAGCGTCACAAATGCGCAAAGCACACCACCGATCAACGCACCGAAATACGGGATCAGGTTCATAATGCCAAGCAACATACCCAACGCCGGAGCCGTCGAAGACGGCAGTCCCGCAATAAAGAAGCCGATCGTTGCCAACACACCGACCACGACCGCATCCACGATCTGGCTGTAAAAATAGTCGTAGAAGATCTTGGCGATCTTGTGCGAATACACCGACAGCAGCCCCATCGTTTTCGGTTTGATGACCAGACCCGCCACCGATTTCACGCCGCGGATCAAGGATTCCTTGCCAAGCAGCATATACACTGACACGATAAACGCCATCAGGACGTTGATAAGCTCGGAAGCAAAGTTGATGACGCCGCTCAAATACCCCATAATGCGGTCGCCATCCAGAAAACTTCCCAGTGAAGCGATCATATCATTGATCTTAGTTTCCAGATCCAAGCCGGCCAGTATACCGCCCTCTGCCGAGTTCTTTTCAATAAACGCTGTCACGGTTTTCATATATGCCGGCAGCTGATGTTCCACAAACGTCGATACCGCACGGACCAACGCGGGAACCGCAATGTAGATGATGAGAGCCAGCACAGCCAGGGTCAGCGCGTACACGATCGCCACCGCGATGGGCCGCGCAGCGCGATCCATCCATTTCCATTTCAACCGGCGTAAGCGACCGTCCAACCAGTTGACCGGCGCAAACAGCAAAAAGGCAATACCGAAGCCAACGATAAACGGGGTCAGGATCGACCACAACTGCGTAATGATCCTGCCGATAGCACCAAGGTTATCGAACACCTTGTAAATCACGATCAAGGCGCAGCCCAGTAAAAACAGCGAAAACAACTGCGCTGCATTTTTGTTGATCTTCACACCGATCACCTCATTTCACTCATCAGTATAACAGGCTTTTTTTCGAACCGCAAGAGGTTTAGCTGAATGCGCCCTTCAATTTTTCAAAAAAGCTCTTACGCTTCTCGTAATTTTTGTCATCCAACGACTCTTCAAAAGACGTCAACAGCTCGCGCTGCTTCTTGGAAAGGTTGCGCGGTACCTCCACGGTGATGCGTGCGATCAGATCGCCCTTCCCACGTCCGTTAAGATACGGAATACCTTTGCCTTTAAGCCGAATCAGATCACCCGGCTGCGTTCCCTCGCGAACGGTATACTTTTCCTTGCCGTTCAGCGTCGGCACGTCGATCTCGTCACCGAGCGCCAGCTGAGCATAGGTCAGCGGCAGTTCACACCACAGATCGTATCTGTCACGCTCAAAAATAGGATGCGGACGCACCGTCACCTCGATCTGCAGATCGCCGGCAGGACCGCCGTTAACACCGCTGTTACCCTTACCGGGTACCGTGATGACCTGTCCGTCATCGATACCGGCGGGAATGTTGATGCCCACCTTTTTGGTAACGCGCACCTGACCGCCGCCGTGGCAATCGGTACACGGCTTTTCGACGATGCGACCCTTCCCGCGGCAGCGCGAGCAGACCGTCTGCGTCTGCATCACACCGAACGGCGTGCGCTGCTGACGAGTCTCCTGCCCGGTCCCGCGGCAAACGGGACAGGTCGTGGGCGAGCTTCCTTTGGCAGCGCCGCTGCCACCGCAGGTGCGGCAGGTCTCAATGAGCGAAACGTCCACCTGCTTGCGGCAACCGGCAGCCGCTTCCTCAAAGGCAATGGTCACCGCCGCCGCGGCATCACCGCCGCGTCGCGGCGCGTTGGGGTTGGAACGGCGACCACCGCCTCCCCCGCCAAAAAAAGAGGAGAAAATATCACCCAGATCGATATCGCCGACATCCCAGCCTCCGCCGCCCCAACCGCCGGCACCGGCGCCGAAGTTGGGATCGACACCGGCGTGACCGTACTGGTCGTACCGTGCCTTCTTTTGGGAATCGGACAACACCTCATACGCCTCGTTCACTTCCTTGAACTTGGCTTCGGCATCCTTGTCGCCCGGATGCAGATCGGGGTGGTATTCCTTCGCCATACGGCGATATCCTTTTTTGATCTCGTCCTCGGACGCGCCCTTTTGCACACCGAGTACTTCGTAATAATCACGTTTGTTTTCAGCCATGATATCCACTCCAAAACGCAAGAGACAGCCGGGGAAATCCCCGGCCGGCCCTCACCGTTTCCATGATCAATGCACTTCGCCGTTATAGTAACCGTCACCGGCCTCTGGCGGCACGTCGCCGGCATCACCGGTCGGCGCTGCACCGGCATCGGGAGCCGCGGCCTTATAGATCTTTTCAGAGACCTCGTAGAACTTCTTCATCAGTTCTTCCTGAGCAGCCTTAATCGGCTCGATATCCTCGCCCTTCAGCGCTTCCTTCAGCGCGTCAATGCGGGTCTGCAGTTCGGTCTTGTCGGCTTCCTCCAGCTTATCGCCCAGTTCCTCCATCGTCTTTTCGCACTGATAGACGGCCTGGTCGGCACCGTTGCGCAGCTCGACCTCCTCGCGGCGCTTCTTATCCTCTGCCGCGTACTGCTCAGCCTCTTGCACCGCCTTCTCCACATCCTCCTTGGACATGTTGGTGTTGGAGGTGATGGTAATGTGCTGCTCCTTACCGGTACCCAGATCCTTCGCGCTGACGTTCACGATACCGTTGGCATCGATATCAAACGTCACCTCGATCTGCGGCACACCGCGACGCGCCGGCGCAATACCATCCAGATGGAACATACCCAGCGTCTTGTTATCGCGGGCAAACTCGCGCTCGCCCTGCAGCACGTGGACCTCGACCGACGGCTGATTGTCCGTCGCGGTAGAGAAGATCTGCGATTTCTTGGTCGGGATGGTGGTGTTGCGCTCGATAACGCGCGTCATCACGCCGCCCATCGTCTCAACACCCAGCGACAGAGGGGTAACGTCCAACAGCAGCAGGCCCTTGACCTCGCCGCCCAAAACGCCGGCCTGCAGCGCCGCGCCCATCGCAACGCACTCGTCAGGGTTGATGCCCTTGAAGGGCTCCTTGCCCATAAACTTCTGTACCGCTTCCTGCACCGCGGGAATACGGGTAGAACCGCCAACCAACAGCACCTTATCGATCTGCGAAGCAGACAGACCGCTGTCGGACAGCGCCTGACGCACCGGCGCCATTGTCGCTTCCACCAGATCCGCCGTCAAACGGTTAAAGTCGGCGCGGGTAAGCGTCATATCCAGATGCTTCGGACCGGTAGCGTCCGCCGTGATAAACGGCAGGTTAATGTTGGAGGTCATACCGCCGGACAACTCGATCTTGGTCTTTTCGGCCGCCTCACGCAGACGCTGCACCGCCATCTTGTCATTGGACAGATCCACACCGGTATCCTTGCGGAAACCGTCGATCAGCCAGTTGACGATCTTCTGGTCGAAGTCGTCACCGCCCAGACGGTTGTTACCGGCGGTGGCCAGCACTTCCTGCACACCGTCGCCCATCTCGATGATGGACACATCGAACGTACCGCCGCCCAGGTCGTACACCATGATCTTCTGATCGTTTTCCTTATCGATACCGTACGCCAACGCCGCCGCGGTGGGCTCGTTGATGATACGCTTGACCTCCAGACCGGCGATCTTACCGGCATCCTTGGTCGCCTGACGCTGCGCATCAGTGAAATACGCGGGAACCGTGATGACCGCTTCGGTCACGGTGTCGCCCAAATAGCTCTCCGCATCCTGCTTCAGCTTCGCGAGGATCATCGCGGAGATCTCCTGCGGGGTATAGCTCTTATCGTCCACGGTCACCTTGTTGGCCGAACCCATATCGCGCTTGATCGACGCAATGGTGCGATCGGGGTTGGAGACGGCCTGCTGCTTCGCCACGCGACCGACGATACGCTCGCCGTCCTTCTTAAATGCCACGACCGAGGGAGTGGTACGCGCACCCTCTGCGTTGGGGATGACGACCGCTTCGCCGCCTTCGATGACCGCCACGCAAGAGTTGGTGGTTCCCAGGTCGATACCGATGATTTTTGCCATAGTGATTTCCTCCTGTTGCTCTGTGAGCATAATATTCGTTAATTAGTTGGCCACCTTGACCATCGCCGGACGCAGCACGCGACCGCTCAGACGGTATCCCTTTTGGTATACCTCCGTGACGGTCTCCGGCTCAACGCCGTCGGCATCCTCGCGCATCACCGCGTTGTGCAGCTCGGGATCAAACACCTGACCCAACGCCGGGACCTCCTCCAGACCCATAGCCACCAGCGTGTCAAGCAGCTGACGAATCACCATTTCGACACCCTTGCGGTATTCCGGACCGTCCGGCGAAGTGACCGCGCGCTCCAGGTTATCAATACCCGGCAGCAACGCCTTCAGCGCTTCGCCCTTGACAAACGCGCCGAGCTGTTCCTTTTCCTGATCGGTACGCCGCTTGTAGTTCGCGTACTCCGCCAACACGCGCTGATACTGATCCTGCGCCTGCAGCAGCTGATTTTGCAACTCCTCGATCTTCGGATCCACCGTCTCCTCGGCAGGGATCGCCGCTTCTTCAGCAGCCGTGACCTCCTGCTCCTCCGTGACGAGCTCCTGTTTCGTTTCCTCCATGGGAACGACCTCCTTTGTACGCCGCATCGGCGGCAGCACTGTTTTACTTAAAATGTAGCCAACAAACGGCTGACGGTCTGTGCCACGTGCTGCAAGCGCGGGATCGCCTGCGCATAATCCATCCGCACCGGCCCGATCAGGCAGAGCGAACCGCCGCTACCGCCGTGACCATACCGCGTAACGATAATACTGGAACCGTCCAGCTCGCGCCGCGGACTTTCACTGCCAAGTACCACGCGCAACCCGCCGGGGTGTGCAGTAAGCATACCGGCAAGCAGCTCCCGATGCGACAGAAACGTCAGCAGCGACCGTGCGCGATCCAGCGGATAATCCGGATGCTGCAGCAGATTCAGTTGTCCGGACAGACGGATCTCCGACTCCGACGCCTCCTGTACCAGTTCCAAAAACGCGGTGAGAATGGGCATATACAGCAGTCCGCTGCCGCACAGCTGCGCCAACAGCGCCTGCACCGGCGCCACACCGATATCCGAAAGCGCCATGTCGGCAAATTCACGGTTGAGCGACTCCGCCAACTGCGACAGCACGGTCGGATCACAATCGGTATCTAAACGGCACACGCGGTTGCGCAGCGCACCGGAATCGGTCATCAGCAGCACCGCCGCCAACCGCAGCCCCGTCGGGAAGATCTCCACGCGCCTCACGCACGCCCCTTGATGATCGGGGGTCGCCACCGCGGCCGCCACGCCGGTGGCATCCGCCAGTAGATCCGACGCACGCCCAAGCAACCGCTCCGGATCGCCGGAAACGGAGGTCAGCTCCTCGTCGATCGCCTGCTTGCTTTCGTCGGACAACGAGCAATGAGACAGCAGCCGATCCAGATACAGCCGAAACGCCAACGCCGTGGGAACGCGCCCTGCCGACGTGTGCGGCTGCACCAGATACCCGGCCGCCACCAAGTCTGCCATGTCGTTGCGAATGGTGGCGGAGGAGACCGCGTTGTTCAGCAGCTCAGCCAACAGCTTGGAACCGACCGGCTCACCGGTGCGGATATATGCATCCACGGCCGCCGCAACGATCTGCTGCTTGCGTGTACCCAGTTCCATCGTCCTCCGCTCCTTTTTTACAAAATGGCATTAGCACTCTTTTGCTTTGAGTGCTAATCTCCCTCTACTTTACCATTCTGCCCAAATTCTGTCAATATATATTTATGAACCTTTTGTAAAAATCTTCATTGATCCTCCTGCTGGCACGAAAAAGCGCCACCGCTTTGTGCGGTGACGCTTCTTTTACTGTTGTTTCAGCAGTGGCTCAATACTGCGATCCAGCACACGGAACAGCAGCGGCAGCCCCACCAACTGCACCGGCGTCGTGATGGCCGACTGGATCAACCGACCGGGCAGATACACCCAAAACGGCTTCCCGAGCATGATGCTCAGCCACAGCGTATTCAGGCACAGCGTACAAACGATCTGGGTGCCGACGACAGCGACCGCAATGCGCCACCAATTGACGGCGCGATAAAAACACAAGCCATAGATCAGACCGATCAGCACCGCCGTCACGGTAAACCCCGGGAAATACGGGCCGTTGGGGAACAGCACGGCACCGATGATGTCGCTGAGCCCGTGCACGACCACCGCCGCCGCAGGACCGTACGATCGCGCCACGATCGCGACGGCGAACAGCGCCAGACCCAGCCGCGAGGTCGCCGTGTTGAGCGACGCCAACCGCGCCAGCACCACGTCCACGGCGATCATCATACCACAGACGACCAGCCTCAAAATATGTGCGGAAGTTGCTTTTTTTGACATAAAAACCCTCCTTGTTCTCCGGATGTTGAATAAGGAGGTGTTTTTTCCTTATTATTCAACAGCGGGATGCGATCTGCGAACCGCAAGAACACTCTTTTCGTCCGACCGGCAACTCCCCGTCCGCTCGGCACTTAACGCTCGCAGATCTACTCTGTGTGATGTATATGATACGATCAGTTCAAAACAAAGAACTGTTCATACCAAAGAATAAAGGTATAGATCGTCCAGATCTTCTTCATGTTCAAGGCCTTCCCCTGCTTGTGGTTTTCCAGCAAGCTCAGGATCGCCTCTTGGTTAAAGAATTTCGCCGCGATCTCGCCGGTAAACGCTTCGCGCACCCGCTCATAGTACCGATCCTGCCGCAGCCAGTCGTTGAGTGGCACCGGGAATCCGCACTTCGGACGGTTGGCAGTGCATTCCGGCAGCTGCCGCAGCGCCGCGGTACGCAGCGCCACCTTGGTGGTGTTCCCCTTGATGCGATGCTCGGTCGGCAGCGTCACCGCCAACTCCAGCATCTTGCGATCGAGGAACGGCACGCGCAGCTCCAGCGAATTCGCCATGCTCATACGGTCTGCCTTTTGCAGAATATCGTACAGCATCCACGTTTGCATGTCCACGTACTGCAGCTGTGTCGGCTCATCCAACGCCGCCACCTTTTCAAAATGCCGACGGGACAGCTCCACCGGATCGCAGGGTGTACCAGGATTCTTCAAATACGTCATCCGCTCATCGCGGGTAAAGACGTAGTTGGCGCGCATAAACCGCTCGTACGGCTTCATCGCGCCGCGAATGGCAAACCGCTTGCCCTTGACACGCTCCGGCAAGCGCCGTGCGATCGCCGCCACACTGCGGCGGATAAGCCGCGGAATACGGCTGTACTTGGCAAAGTGACCACCCTCCAGGTACATCGGATAGCCGCCGAACAGCTCGTCCGCCCCCTCGCCGGACAGCACCACCTTCACATACTTGGCGGCGTTTTGCGCCAAGAAGAACAGCGGCACCTCTGAGGGATTGGGCAGCGGCTCGTCCATATAATACTGGATCTTGCCCGCCATATCGAAGTATTCCTCGGCAGAGACCTTGTTGGCGATGTTCTCGACACCGATCACCTCGGAGAACTCCTGGGCGTACTTCAGCTCGCTGTACTTCTCCTCGGCATAGCCGACCGAGAAGGTGCGCACGCGGTCGTTGCCCTTCATCACTTCGTTGACCACATAGCTGGAATCCACACCGCCGGACAGGAAGCACCCGACCTCCACGTCGCTGATCTGGTGCACCGCTACCGATTCCTTGAACTCCTCGGTGATGCACTGCTCCCACTCCTCCGCCGACTTGGTGTTGTCCGCCTTGAAGTGATCCGCGACGTCGTAATACTTATGAATGGACATCTCGCCGTTCTGATACTCAAAATACTCGCCGTTAAGCAGCTTGTAAACACCCTTGAAGAACGTCTCACGCACCGGAATATACTCGTAGCAGAGCCAATCCGGCAGGCGCGACTCGTCCAGCTCCTTCACAAAAGACGGATGCGACAAGAACGACTTGATCTCGGAACCGAAGAAGAAATCGCCGCCGCGCTGATAGTAATAAAACGGCTTGATACCGAAAACATCCCGCGCGCCAAACAGTTTTTTCTCCTGCTTATCCCAGATGACGAACGCATACATACCGCGCAGACGATCCAGCAGTGCCGCACCCCACTCCTCATAGCCGTGCAGCAGCACCTCGGAATCGGTCTGTGTGCGGAACGTGTGTCCCGCCGTGATCAGTTCCTCGCGCAGCAAGCGATAATTGTAGATCTCGCCGTTGAACACCAGTACCTTACTGCCGTCCTCATTCTCGATCGGCTGGCTTCCCCCCTCCAGATCGATAATGGACAAACGGCGAAAGCCCAGTGCAATATCGTCGTCCACGTAATAATCCGCCTGATCGGGACCGCGATGAACGATGCGATCCGCCATCGCGCGGATGACCGCCTCCCGATCACCGCCGAAGCCGTTGACAAAATAGCCGGCAAAGCCGCACATGATCCGTTTCCTCCCGTCAGACCGTACTCGTTAGTCCTTCAAACTCTTGTTGCCGAAATAGCGCGCATACTTTTTGAAGTAGCTCGCCTGATTTTTGTGGAAGTATATCCACCGCCGGAAGCTGCGATCCTTTTTATAAAACAACGATTTGCAGAGTTTTCGCCGCCGGATCAGTTCTCGCGCCTTCTGCTTCAGATCCGGATCCGACACGTACTCAAAAATGATATGCTTCGGGATCAGTGTCCACAGTGCCTCGCCGTTGGCGACAGTGCATTCCGCAGGCTGGTCCAACAGAATATCCTCCACCAGATACTGCGCCAGATTGTATCCCTCCGCCGTCACAAAATAACTGCTGCGACCTTGGCGAGGGTTCATTTCAAACAACTTGTACTGCCCGTCTCGGCTGTCCAGCTTGAAATCAAAATTGGCGAACCCGATATAACCGATATCCTCCAAAAACGCCTTCATCTGCCGCGCCAGCTGACGGTCCTCCGCCGGAATGATGGCGGCGTAGCTGCCGATTCCCTCCGGCGAATGTTCCTCCAGTAACGCCTGTCCCAACGCGATCAGCCGCACCTTGCCGTTCTTACCGCAATAGCAGTTCATCACGCGCATGTGGCTGTCGTCACCGGGGATGTATTCCTGAATAATAAGGTGATCCTGATACGACGAGCCGTAGATCGCGGCCACGATCGCATCGAACTCCTCTTTGGTCTCCGCCACGAACACCTTTTTCTTGTGCGGGAAATGGCAGTTCCAATACGCCACGCTGTTGGACGGCTTGATGACCACCGGAAACGCAAACGGAACCTCGAAGCCCTCATAATTGTTCACCGTGATGGTCGTCGTCTTGGGATACGCAAAGCCATACTGGTCACACAGCGCATAGAAGGATTCCTTCATGCTTAACCGCATCAGCAGCGTCTCGTCGATGCACGCGAACCGATAGTACGGCCGCAGCGTCTCCTGATTGCGCACCAACAGCTTGGTGTAATTATCACCGCACGGAACCAACAACAGCGGCGTATCCTTGGCATACCGCCCTGCAAACTCGATCAAGGTGTTGCAAAACACCTCGTCCTCTTCCAAACGCGGCTCGACTACCTCGACCGTCACGATGCGGCTGTTGGAGGTAGCACCCAAGCGTCCCTTGCCGATGGCCACGGAGTGAAGACCGTAGGCCTCGTGGAATGAGCGCGCCATACCGTATACGTTAATATCACTGCCCAGTAAGACCGGCACAAATTTCAGCTGTGTCATAGCGAACACTTCCTTAAAACCAAAGGACACTACCCTCGGCCCGATTATGCGTTGGTGGAATAGTTCGGCGCTTCCTTGGTGATCGCGATGTCGTGCGGATGGCTCTCACGCAGACCCGCGTTGGTAATGCGCACGAACTGGCTCTTGCTCTGCAGCTCTTCAATGTTATGGCAACCGCAGTAGCCCATACCGGCACGCAGACCGCCCATCAGCTGGAACACCGTATCCGACAGGGGTCCCTTGTAAGGCACACGACCCTCGACACCTTCCGGAACGAGTTTCTTGTTGCCCTGCTGGAAATAACGGTCGCTGCTGCCCTTCGCCATCGCGCCGAGCGAGCCCATACCGCGGTACACCTTGAACTGACGGCCCTGATACAGCTCAGTCTCTCCGGGCGACTCCTCACAGCCGGCCACCAGAGAACCGACCATCACGGTGCTTGCACCGGCGGCCAGCGCCTTGACCAGATCGCCGGAATACTTCAGGCCGCCGTCGGCAATGACCGGAATACCGTACTTTGCCGCCGCACACGCCGCGTCGTAGATCGCGCTGATCTGCGGCACGCCGATACCGGCCACGATACGCGTGGTGCAGATCGAACCGGGGCCGATACCCACCTTGACCGCGTCCGCACCGGCGTCGATGAGTGCTTCCGCCGCAGCCGCCGTGGCAATATTGCCCGCGATGACCGGCATGTTCGGATACGCCGCCTTCACCTTGCGCAGGCAATTGAGAATGTTGTGGCTGTGGCCGTGAGCGGAATCCAGCACCAGTACGTCGGCCTGTGCCTTGATCAGCTCCGCGGCACGCTCCAGCACGTCTGCCGTCGTACCGATCGCCGCCGCGCACAGCAGACGGCCGCCGGCATCGCGGGCGGAGTTCGGATATTTAACAGCCTTTTCAATGTCCTTAATGGTCACCAGACCCTTGAGGTAACCCTTATCGTCCACGATGGGCAGCTTCTCAATACGGTGACGCCGCAAGATCTCCTGCGCCTGCTTCATATTCGTGCCGACCGGTGCCGTGACCAAATTCTCCTTGGTCATCACTTCGCCGATGGGCTGGGTGAAATCGGTGAGAAAACGCATATCGCGGTTGGTGAGAATACCCACCAGTTTGCCGTCGCGGCAGATCGGCACACCGGAAATGCGGTATTTGCCCATCAGCTCGTTGGCATCCGCCACCAGATGGTCGGGAGACAGGAAGAACGGATTGACGATAACACCGTTCTCCGAGCGCTTGACGCGATCGACCTGGTCGGCCTGCGCCTCAATGGTCATATTCTTATGTATGACACCGATACCGCCCTCACGTGCGATCGCGATCGCCATACGCGCCTCCGTGACCGTATCCATCGCCGCCGTCATGACCGGCGTGTTCAGGGTAATGGTCTTGGTCAGTTGGGTGTGCAGATCAATGTCTGCCGGCAGCACATCCGACTCCGCCGGGATGAGCAGCACGTCATCAAACGTGAGACCTTCCTTCAAGAACTTTTCTCCTGCATTCATGTTGACCATTGCTTGTTCCTCCTTGTATATCACCATTTGCTTATTCATCGTCGCTCAGCTTGAGCACGGCCATAAACGCTTCCTGCGGCACCTCGACACTGCCGAGCTGACGCATCCGCTTTTTGCCTTCCTTCTGCTTCTCCAGCAGCTTCTTCTTCCGGGTAATATCACCGCCGTAGCACTTCGCCAGCACGTCCTTGCGCATGGCGCGCACCGTCTCGCGCGCGATGATCTTCCCGCCGATGGCCGCTTGGATCGGTACTTCAAACAGCTGACGTGGAATGTTGTCCCGCAGCTTCTCGCACAACCGCCGTCCGCGCGAGTATGCGCTGCCGGCAAATACGATAAAGGAGAGCGCGTCCACGATCTCACCGTTGAGCAGAATATCCAGCTTGACCAACTCCGACTTCTGGTATCCCTTCAGCTCGTAATCAAAACTGGCATACCCGCGGGTGCGCGATTTCAACGCATCGAAGAAGTCGTAGACGATCTCGTTCAGCGGCAGCTCATAATGGATATCCACACGCGTCTCGTCCAAATACTTCATATCCTTGAACACGCCGCGGCGCTGCTGACACAGCTCCATGATATTGCCGACGTAATCCGTAGGCGACAGGATGTGCGCCTCGGCGATCGGCTCCTCAGCCATCGACACCGTACCGGGATCGGGATAATTCGTGGGGTTGTCGATATACTGTACCTCGCCGTCGGTGCGGGTGATGCGGTAGATAACACTGGGCGCCGTGGTGATCAGATCCAGATCGTATTCACGCTCCAAACGCTCCTGAATGATCTCCATGTGCAGCAATCCGAGGAAGCCGCAGCGGAAGCCAAAGCCAAGCGCCACAGAGGTCTCGGGTTCAAAGGTCAGTGACGCATCATTGAGCTGCAGCCGCTCCAGTGCCTCACGCAGATCCTGATAATGCGCACCGTCTGCGGGAAATACACCGCAGAACACCATCGGGTTGACCTTGCGGTAGCCGGGCAGCGGTTCCGGAGCGGGGCGGGACGCCAACGTCACGGTATCGCCGACACGGGCATCGCTCACCGTCTTGATGGAAGCCGCGATATACCCGACCTGTCCGGCACGCAACTCCTCACACGGCTCCAACGAGCCGGGACGCAGAATACCGGTTTCCACCACATCAAACGTAGCACCGGTGGCCATCATACGAATGGTATCCCCCACCCGCACGCGGCCTTCCTTCACGCGGATGTATACGATAACACCGCGGTAACTGTCGTAGTAGCTGTCAAAGATCAGCGCCTGCAGCGGCGCATCCTCGTCACCCTGCGGTGCGGGAACGGTCTTGACCACCGCCTCCAGCACCTGCTCGATGTTCGTGCCGAGCTTGGCCGAGACCAACGGCGCTTCGGAAGCATCGATACCGATGATATCCTCGATCTCGGCACGTACCTCCTCCGGTCGGGCAGAAGGTAGATCGATCTTGTTGATGACCGGCACGATCTCCAGCCCGTGCTCCACCGCCAGATAGGTGTTCGCCAGCGTCTGAGCCTCAATGCCCTGTGAGGCGTCCACGATCAGGATCGCACCCTCGCACGCCGCCAGCGAGCGCGACACCTCGTAGTTAAAGTCAACGTGACCGGGGGTGTCGATCAGATTGAAAATGTACGTTTCTCCATCCTCGGCATCGTACGACACCGTCACGGCGTGCGCTTTAATAGTAATGCCGCGCTCGCGCTCCAGATCCATGCTGTCGAGCAGCTGATCCTCCATGTCGCGCAGCGCCACCGCCCGCGTATGCTCCAAAATACGGTCTGCGAGCGTCGATTTGCCGTGATCAATGTGCGCTATGATACAGAAGTTACGGGTATGTTCACGCGATGCCGCCATGCTCGTTCTCCTCTCGCTGCGCCGCCGCCCCGGTAAAGGGAGATCCGTCCGCGCACACCGGATATCCGGTCTCGTCTACGGTGATATCAATGATATCGGAGCGTGTGTATTTGCGAATATCCCGCATGCGGAACTGATCCATATCCGTGGTAAAGGTGATCGCTATACCGTGTCGCTTGGCACGGCCGGTACGGCCGATCCGATGTAGGTAATATTCGTTCTCGTCAGGAATATCGTAGTTGAATACCGCTTCCACGTCGTCCACATCGATGCCGCGGGCTGCCACGTCGGTAGCGACCAGGATCTCGAACTTACCCTTGCGGAATCCCTCCATCACACGGTTGCGCTGCGCCTGCGGAATATCGCCGTGCAGGCAGTCCACCGAGCATTCGCGTTTCTGCAGCTGCTTGGCCAACCACTGCACCGTGCTTTTGCGGTTGCAGAAGATCATCACGCGCTTCAGTTCCAGCGTATTGGTCAGCTTGCAGAGAAGTTCCAAGCGATCGCTGTCCGCCGCCTGCAGGGCGTACTGAACGATATGCGGGCGATCCTCGCCCTTCGCCTCCACCGTGATCTCCACGGCGTCGTGTTGATACTCCCACGCCACGTCCATCACCTCGCGGGAGATGGTAGCGCTGAACAGGGCGACCTGCGTATCACCCGGTGTCGCATTCAGAATTTTACGTACGTCGCGGATAAAGCCCATCTTGAGCATCTCGTCCGCCTCGTCCAACACCGCGGTGTAGACATTACCCAACCAGACCGTGCCGCGGTTCATGTGATCCAGCAGCCGACCCGGCGTGGCAACGATGATGTGCGGCTCTTTTTTCAGCGCCGTGATCTGCCGTTGGATAGATTGCCCGCCGTACAGCGCCACGATATGGATCTCCGGCAGAAACGCCGCTAACTGTTTGAGATCGTCCGCGATCTGGATGCACAGCTCACGCGTGGGGCAAATCACCAAACCTTGAATGTCGTGACAGTCTGGTCGGAAGCACTCCAACAACGGAATGCCGAAGGAACAGGTCTTGCCGGTGCCGGTGGGGGCTTTGGCGATCACGTCGCGCCCCTCCAACAACGGTGGGATCGCCCGCTCCTGAATGGGGGTCGCCTGGGAAAAACCCATCGCCGACAACGCCCGCATCAGCTCGGGACGAAGCTCCAATTCTTCAAATCCGTTCAACACCTGTGCCATACTGTCCTGTGACCTCCAAATAATTACGCCATTATATTTGGTCTAGTATAGCACAAATTCTGTCGGCAGGCAAGTGAAAACCGTTAAAAACCAGACGAAAAATGACAACTTTTCGTTGGTCAGCTGGTATAGTTCTCCAAAATCTCCGTCAGCATCTCCTCGCTGTCCACGGCAATGCCGACCTTCAGCCGCTCCTGCTCCTCCGTCGGAAGACTGCGGACATTCACCTCGTACACGGTCAGCGGCTGTTCACCGCCATTCGCAAACAGCGCGACCATCCCCTCCCACTCCTTGAGCAGCTTCGGGTATGCCGGCAACGTCGTTGTTGTCACTGCGTCGGGCTGTACCCGCATCGTTTTCTCGTTATCGGTCGGCAGCAGCGCACCGACCCACGTTGCCGTACCAATCAGCACCGCCACAGCGATCACCAAGGGGATCCACGTCGTATTTCGGGTACGCTTCTGTGTACTCTGGGGCATAATTGCATTCCTCCCGGTCCATATTAGTGTGGACGCTCCAAAAGGGGATATGCAAAGTTTACAATTTGGTATTTGACTTTTCAGGCGCTTCTGCTATAATATATTGTTGTTAAAGTGTGTATAATCGCCGCTTTGCGGCCGTCATTCTGTGTAGAAGGAGGAAGGCACCGTGGCCGTCAACAAAAAGTCTCCCGAACCCAAAGAACCCAAAAAGTCTGCCGAGACGGAACGCCCCGCCGAAAAGAAGCGGAAGCCTTCGTCGGTGTGGAGCCGCATCCGGTTGGTGTTGAGCATCATTGCCAAGGCCCTGCTGACCATCGGTCTGGTGGTCGTCATCACCGGCTGCATCGTCGCTTGCGTGTTGACCATCTACGTCACCACCACCTTTGATAAAAACGCCGTTCCGGACATCGATATGATCACCAACAGCCAGACCTCCATCGTTATGGTACAGGATACCGACACCGGCGAGTGGGTCGAGCATCAGCGTCTGGACGGTGTCAAGCGCGAATGGGTCAGCCTGAAGAACATCCCCGTGTACCTGCAAAACGCTGTGGTCGCCATCGAGGACGAGCGTTTCCACGAGCATTACGGCGTGGACTGGAAGCGTACTGTTTCCGCCGTCGCCAACCTCGTTTTGCATTTCAATGAGACCGAATACGGCGGATCGACGCTGACGCAGCAGTTGGTCAAAAATCTGACCGATAACGACGATCACACCATTGAGCGTAAGATCACCGAGATCCTGACTGCCATCGAGCTGGAGGAGACCTATTCCAAGGACGAGATCCTCCAGGCGTATCTGAACATTATTCCGCTCACCGGTACCATCGAGGGTGTCGGTGCCGGCGCGCAGTATTACTTCGACAAAGACGTCGGCGAGCTGTCGCTGGCGGAATGTGCCGTGTTGGCGAGTATCACCAACAACCCCAGTAAATACAACCCCTACACCCATCCGGAAAATCTTCTTCAGCGTCAGCGTACCGTTCTGTACAAAATGCACGAGCTGGGCTTTATCAGCTCGGATGAGTATCAGCAAGCGTTGGGCGAGGAGATCTATTTCACCCGCACCAGCCAGACCTACACCGTGTACGATTACTATACAGAAATGGTCATCGACGACGTGATCGACGACCTGATGACGACCTACGGCTATACCGAGAGTCAGGCCGAAAATACGGTGTTCTACGGCGGTCTGACCATTTACTCCTGCGAGGATCCCGAATTGCAGGCCAAGGCCGAAGCGGTCTACAACGACGAGTCGAACTTCCCCAAACCGCTCAAGGGAGACGAGGAGCAGCCTCAGGCGGCGATCTTTGTCATGGACTACACCGGCAAGGCGGTAGCCGTTGTCGGTGGCCGCGGGGAAAAGACGGCTAACCGTGTTCTTAACCGCGCTACCGATTCCATGCGTCAGCCCGGTTCGGCGATGAAACCGATCGCCGTGTACGCCCCCGCCATCAAAAACAATCTGATCAGCTTCTCCTCCTCGCTGCCGAACTGCTATATCACGCTGAAAAACGGCACGAAATGGCCGCGCAACTACGGCCAGAGCCGCCCCACCGACCTCGGTATGACGGTGGTGGACTTGGCGGTGCAGACCTCGATGAACACCGTACCGGCACAGATCCTCGACACCCTACTGCCGGTCAATACCGCGTTCGATTTCTTGACAAAATCGCTGCACATGACCTCGCTGGACAACACCTGGGACCGCGACTACGCGCCGATGGCACTGGGCGGTCTGACCAATGGTGTCTACGCCCGCGAGATCGCCGCGGCTTATCAGGTGTTCGGCAGTGGCGGCATCTATAACGAGCCCTACTCCTACACCAAGGTCACCCGCAACGGTGAGGTCATCCTCACCAACGGCCCCAGCGGTGAGCGCGTGTTGGACGTCAACTCGGCGTACATCACCAACCGCCTGCTGCAAAACGTCATCACCGGCTCCGGCACCCGCGGCGTCGCCGCCACCGGCCGAAAGCTCAAGGACGACTGGACCAAAAAAGGCTGGGAGATCTTTGCCAAGACCGGTACCACGCAGGAAAACAACGACGTGTGGCTGGTCGGCGGCACACCGAAATACGTGGCCGCCAGTTGGTTCGGCTACGACCTGAACCAAGAGCTTACCACTGAGCAAAAGAACTACGCCCGCACGCTGTGGAGCGCTGTGCTGTTGGAGCTGCATGAAGGTGACGAGCCGATGACCTTTGAGACCATCCCCGGCACCGAAAGCAGCGACAACCCGCAAAGCATCAAGGGTACCACCGTGCAGGTCAACTATTGTGTGGAAACCGGTCTGCTGTCTGCCGGCAACTGCCCCAAGACCAACCTCGGCGTGTACAAGCCGGACCAGATGCCGGACGTCTGCCGCCACGGCACGACGACCGACGACCCCGATGATACCGAGGGTAGCACCGGCACGACCACCGGTACCACCTCCGGAACAACGACCGGTGCTCCGACCACTACAACGACCACTGCACCGCCGGCGACCACCGCAACGACCACGGACGCCCCCTGACCCCCGCCTTTTCTGCGCCCATCCGTCCGTCGGGTGGGCGTTTTCCTTGTTTTTGTAAAATTTCGGGATTTTTCCGAAAATTCTGCTTGATTTTCGCCACGCGATGTGCTATAGTGTTTTCATATTTCGCACAAGTGTATTTGGGTGGTGGACAGTTTGACCCCGAACGACGAATGGATCCTGGTTCGCGCCGACGTGCTGCCGGACGTGTATCGCCGTGTGCTTGCCGCACAGGCGGACCTGTCCTCCGGCCGCATTCGCTCGGTCAGCGAAGCAGCTCGCCTGCACGGTCTTTCGCGCAGCGCGTATTATAAGTATAGGGACGTTGTGATGCCGTACGTCGGCAGATCAGCGCCCACCACCATGACGGTGGAGCTGCTGCTGCAGGATTGTCCCGGCGTGCTGTCGGGTGTTCTGTCCGCGTTTGCCGGTGCCGGTGCGAACATTCTCACCGTTAATCAGGACTCCCCCGCCAGCGGTAAGGCGCAGGCGACGGTCTGCGCACGGACTGACGCGATGTCGGCCCCCATTGATCTGTTTATTGAGCAGATCGGGCGCATCCCGGGAGTTCAGCACATTATCAGCGTGCGGCGTCAAAACGACCCCGCATCTTCGGAAGCACCGAAAGGAGAGGCAGTTCTATGATTCAGGTAGCAATTTTGGGACACGGCGTTGTCGGTTCCGGCGTGGCAGAGGTATTGCGCCAAAACCACGAAACCATCACACACAAGGCCGGCGACACCATCGAGATCAAACGGATCCTGGATCTGCGGAGCTTTCCCGATCTGCCCTACGCTGATCTGTTTACCACCTCGTTTGATGATATTCTGAACGATCCCGATATTCGCATCGTCGTAGAAACGATGGGTGGTCTGCACCCGGCGTACGATTACGTCAAGGCCTGCCTGCTGGCCGGCAAGAGCGTCGTTACCTCCAACAAAGAGTTGGTCGCCGCGTGCGGTGATGAACTGCTCGCGATCGCCAAGGAAAACAACCTCAACTTCTTGTTTGAAGCCAGTGTGGGAGGCGGTATTCCGATCCTGCGCCCCCTCGATCAGTGTCTCGCGGCCAACGAGGTGTACGAGATCGCAGGTATCCTCAACGGCACGACCAACTTTATGCTCACCCGCATGGTGCAGGACGGTATGGATTTTGATGCCGCCTTGGCACTGGCACAGCAGCTCGGTTACGCAGAACGCAACCCCGCTGCCGATATCGAGGGACACGATGCCTGCCGCAAGATCTGCATTCTGGCATCGCTGGCATTCGGAAAGCACGTCTACCCCGATCAGGTACATACCGAAGGTATCACCGAGCTGACGCCGGAGGATGTCCGTTGCGCGGACGCGCAGAACTGCGTGATCAAGCTGATCGGTCGGGTACGGCAGCAGGGCGATAAGATCCATTGCCTGGTTGCCCCGATGCTGATCCCGAAGAGCAGTTTGCTAGCTGACGTCAACGACGTATTCAACGGCATTATGGTGCGCGGTAATGCCATCGGTGACGTGGTATTCTACGGTCGCGGCGCGGGCAAGCTGCCCACCGCCTCGGCGGTGGTGGCCGACGTCATCGACGAGGTCAAGCACCTGAACGCCCGCAAATACCTGTTCTGGGATCGCGGCGATCCGACGTACGTGCTGGATCCGCAGACCGACTCGTACGCGTTCCTGCTGCGCTTCCGCACCGCAGATAAGCAATCGCTGCTCAACCGTCTGCAGGATACGCTGGGCGACGTCACCGTGGTTTCCTGCCCCGGCGATGCGGAGAACGAACTGGCGGTTCGCACACCGTCTGTGGCTGAAGAAGTATTAAACCGGCAGCTCGCGTCGCTGACCGATATTACGGTCATCCGCCGCCTGCGGATCGCCGAACTGTAAAAGGAGGACTCATACATTATGCTGATCGTACAGAAATTCGGCGGCAGCTCCGTCGCCGATGCCGAGCGCGTGATGCGCGTTGCGGATATTATCACCCGCACCTATCGGCAGGGGAACGAGGTCGTGGTCGTGGTTTCCGCTCAGGGCGACACCACCGACGACCTCATCGAAAAGGCCAACGAGATCAATCCCAAGGCCAGCAAGCGTGAAATGGATATGCTGCTCGCCTCCGGTGAACAGATCTCCATCGCTCTGCTTGCTATGGCGATCGAAAAGCTGGGATGCCCCGCTATTTCGCTTCTGGGCTGGCAGGCCGGCTTCCGCACCAACTCCAAGTATTCCACCGCCCGCATCAAGAAGGTCGATTCCGAGCGTATCCGCGCGGAGCTGGACAAGAACAAGATCGTCATCGTCGCCGGCTTCCAGGGCCTGAACAAATACGACGATATCACCACCCTCGGCCGCGGCGGCTCGGATACCAGTGCTGTGGCGATCGCCGCCTCTATGCACGCGGATCTGTGCCAGATCTACACCGATGTGGACGGCGTTTACACCGCCGACCCGCGCAAGGTGCCGAATGCCCGCAAGCTGGAGGAGATCACGCACGACGAGATGCTCGAGCTCGCAACGCTTGGCGCACAGGTGCTGAACAACCGTTCGGTGGAAATGGCAAAGAAATACGGCATTGAGCTGGAGGTCCTTTCCAGCATTACACAAAAACCCGGTACCAAAGTTAAGGAGGTCACCAACGTGGAAAAAATGTTGATCACAGGTGTTGCGAAGGACACCAGTATTGCCCGCATCGAGATCGTCGGTCTGCCCGACTCCCCCGGTATCGCCTTTAAGGTGTTTTCGCTGGTGGCGCAGGCTCACGTCAACGTCGATATCATCCTGCAGTCGGTCGGCCGTGACGGCACCAAGGATATCTCCTTCACCGTTCCGGAGGCCGATGGCGAAAAGACCGTTGCCGCCGTCAAGGAATACTGCGACCGTCTGGGTGTCAAGAAGATCAACTGCGACACCGATCTGGCCAAGGTATCCATCGTGGGCGCCGGTATGGAGACCCACGAAGGCGTTGCCGCCAAGATGTTCGAGGCGCTGTCGGATGCCAACATCAACATCCAGACGATCTCCACCAGCGAGATCAAGATCTCGGTGCTGATCGACCGCAGAGACGCCGACCGTGCGGTAACTGCGGTACACGGCAAATTCTTTGACAACGACTGATCCCAACATGCAATCCAAACGGCACATGTGCAAACGCACCTGTGCCGTTTTCTGTTTTCCGCATTCTTGAATTCGCCGTAGGGCTATGGTATAATACCGATGAGGTGAGACCCATGGCTGAGTGGAATTGTGAGGAATGCGAAAACTTCGATTACGACGAAGAGACTGATGCCTATACCTGCCTGATGGATCTGGATATGGACGATTTTGAGCGCTTTGCGCTGTCCCGCCAAAGCCGGTGCCCGTTTTTCCGCATCCGCGACGAGTACCGCATCGTACGCCGTCAGAACTGACCGCGTACCGTTTTGAAAGAAAGGAGGCGAGCCGCTTGCCGATCGGACTGTATCTGCACGTTCCGTTTTGTGTGTCCAAATGCCCCTACTGCGATTTTTATTCCGTAGCCGCTACCGACCTGCAGCTGGACGGATACACCGAGGCGTTAGAGCGCTCGCTTTCCGATTGGGCGGCAAAGACCGACGAAACGGCAGACACCTTGTATTTTGGAGGTGGCACCCCCTCCCTGCTCGGCGGTAAACGACTGGCGCGGCTAACCGAAACGGCGCGCCGTCTGTTTTCGATTGCTGATGATGCGGAGATCACGTTGGAAGCCAACCCCGGCGATTCGCTCCACGAGGTGTTTTCTGCCTTTGCGGCGGCGGGCGGCAACCGCTTATCGCTCGGAATGCAGGCCGCCGATGACCGTCTGCTGCAGCTGCTCGGGCGGCGGCACACGGTAGCGCAGGTGGACAGCGCCATCCGCGCGGCGCAGGCTGCCGGCATCCGCAACTATTCACTGGATCTGATGCTCGGCATACCGGAACAGACTCCTGCAGACGTCGCCACGGCGGCAAAGCGTTGTGCCGAGTGGAGTGCTTCTCACGTGTCTGCGTATCTGCTCAAATTAGAAAGCGGCACGCCGTTTGGTATCACTCCCCCATCGCTTCCCGACGAGGATGCCGCGGTAACGCTGTACCACACGGCCGCCGAAGCATTGGAACGTCACGGCTACCGTCAGTATGAGATCTCAAACTTTGCCGTACCCGGTCGCGAGAGCCGCCACAACACGAAATACTGGAATCTTGACCCCTACCTCGGTATCGGTCCGTCTGCGCACTCCTTTTTGGGCGGTCGCCGCTTCGCCTATCCGCGCTCGCTGCCCGATTTTTTGGACGGCAAGCCGCCGGTAGAGGAATGTGCCGAGCCCGGCGATATCCGTGAAAACTCCCCCGAGGAATACGCGATGCTGAGGCTGCGGCTAACCGACGGTCTGCGTGAGGACGCGTTCCGCCAACGCTTTGGTGTATCCATCCCTGCCCTGTGGCGGCAGCGTGCCGCGTCGCTTCCCACCGACTTGGTCATCTGCGACGGCGACGGTATCCGCCTGACACGCGACGGCTTTTTGGTGTCCAACGCCATTCTGTCGCGGCTGCTCACCCCGGCATGATCTCTTAACAATTTGCCTACCGGCGGTATAATACAAAGGTAATCACATATCAAAGGAGAATGGACTATGTATGATAACGCTGTGATCGACCGCTTCGTATACGAGGGTCGGGAAGCCATTGTTGTGCATCCGACCGCGCCCTCCAACGGTCGTTGGCTCTGGAAAGCCGAATATTACGATGCCTTTCCGAATTTTGAGGAAGCGATGGTCGCCAAGGGCTATCACGTTTGCTATCTGGGTCATCCCACGCGCTGGGCTCCCGACAGCGAGGTCGAGGTCAGCGCCGCTTTCCTGCGGTATGTGGCCGAGACCTACAAGTTGGAGACCCGCGGCATCGCCGTGGGTATGAGCTGCGGCGGCTTGATGTCCGCCCGTCTGGCCGAGACTTACCCCGAACTGATCGCCGTGCTGTATCTGGATGCACCGGTGATGAACATCCTGAGCTTGGCCGGTCTGGGCGAGGCTTCGTATGTCGAGCAGTTCCACCGCGAGTTGGTAGACACCTACGGCTTCAACAAGTGCTCGCTCGTCGCATTCCGCGGCAGCCCCATCGACAATATGAAACCGCTGCTTGAGCATCGCATTCCGGTAATGATGGTCTACGGAAACGCTGACGACGTGGTCATCTACGCCGAAAATGGCAAGGTTCTGGAGGATTACTACCGTGCCAACGGCGGTACCATTCAGGTCATCTGCAAGTCGATGTGCAATCATCATCCGCACGGTCTGGATGATCCGCAGCCCATCATCGACTTTGTCGAAGCGCATTACGGCGAAGCGATCTGACAAAACGACAAAACGCCATCCGACAGCTGTCGGATGGCGTTTTTTATAGACTGCGCAGTTTTGTAAGATAGGCTTCAAAATACGGTGGCAAGCCACTGTCAAATTCCAGATACGCACCGGTGACCGGATGAATAAAGCCGATACAGCGTGCGTGCAGGCACTGCCCCTGCAGCTCTGCGGGCTGCTTGATCCCACCGTACACCGCGTCCCCCGCGACCGGATGCCCCAGATACGCCATATGAACACGGATCTGGTGGGTGCGCCCCGTTTCGAGCTTCAGCCGTAGATACGAATACCCGGGAAACTCCTCCAGTACGGTATAGTGCGTAACCGCGTGCTTGCTGTTACGCTCGGTGACCGCCATTTTTTTGCGATGCACCGGATGACGACCGATGGGCGCGTTGACCGTTCCCTCTCGCTCGCGCAGATGACCGACGATCACCGCTTCGTATACGCGGGTGAAGCTGTGCTCCTTGATCTGTTCCGCCAGTCCTTGATGTGCGCGATCGTTCTTCGCTACGATCAACAAACCACTGGTGTCCTTATCAATGCGGTGAACGATGCCGGGACGCATCACGCCATTGATGCCGGACAGCCCCTCAGGGCAGTGCGCCAACAGCGCATTGACCAGTGTACCGTCGGGGTTACCCGCCGCCGGATGCACGACCATCCCTTTGGGCTTGTTGACCACCAGCAGATCGGTATCCTCATACACAATATCCAGCGGAATATCCTGCGGCTGCGCCTCACACGGCTGCAGCTCCGGAATCACCACCGTGACCACGGCATGTTGAGAGAGACGGGCGCTTTTTGCAAGCGCCCGTCCGTTGACCGTTACATTTCCTTGTTCCAACCATTTCTGTGCGGCCGCGCGTGTGATCGACAGCGCCTCCGACAAAAACCGGTCAGCACGTTCCCCCTCAGCTTCCGGAGGAATCGTCAGTTGCTTTTCCATGAGCAGCCTCCGACGGTTCTTTATCTTCGTAAACGAAGCAGAAGAATATCAGCAGCAATACCGAGCCGACAACGACCAGACAATCCGCTACGTTGAACACAGGGAAATTCATAAAGGTAACCTGCAGAAAATCCACCACGTAGCCCTGCACCAAGCGGTCGATCAGATTGCCGACACCGCCCGCCAGGATCAAGGTAGCACTGACGTTGAACAGCTTGTAGCGACGAAACCGACCAAACAGCAAAAACGCCGCCAAAGCCACCATAATGATCAACGTGACCACGATCAAAAACCACCGTTCACCTGAAAGGATGCTGAATGCGGCGCCGGTGTTTTCCTCATAGGAAAGCTCCAGCACGCGCGGTATGACCGTGACCGCTTCTTTGTTTCTGAGATACATAACAGCCAGCCATTTGGTGAGCTGGTCCAAGCCGACCAACACCGCCGTTATAGCCAGGATCATGCATTGAAACATGGGAACCTCCTGTTACAGGCCGAGCAGCGCTGCGCAACGCGCGCACACACCGGCGCTTTCTCCGTCCTCCTTGACGGTGTCGCTGTACGACCAGCAGCGGCAGCACTTGCCGCCATCCGCGTGAGCCACCGAGACGGACAGACCGTCCACCTCGCCGGTGTACTCGCCCTGGCCCTCGCTCGTCACAATGACCTGCGATACGATCAGCACGGTGGGCAGCAGTTCCTCCACGGACTGCACGAACGGCAGCAGCTCGGGCGTACAATACAGCGTGACCTTGGCCTCCAGCGAACTGCCGATGACCTTGGCGGTACGCGCGGTCTCCAGCACCTTCTGCACGTCCTCACGGATGGCGTGGATGCGGGACCACCTCTCCTCAAACGCCGGATCGGACGTCAACTTAGGCTGCGGGATATCGTTAAGCAGCACCGAACGGGCATCCTCTTCCTTGGTATGCGGCATAAACGACCAGATCTCCTCCGCGGTGAACGCGAGGATCGGTGCCAGCATACGGGTAAGCGTGTTGAGGATGCGGTAGATCGCCGTCTGAGCGGCACGGCGCTTTTCGCCGTCCTTCGCTTCAACGTACAGACGATCCTTCAGCACGTCCAGATAGAAGTTGGACAGATCCACTACGCAGAAATGATGCATCGCATAGAACGCATCATGGAACTCGTAATTCTCATACGCCTCGCGTACGGTCGCCACGACCTGCTCCAGACGGAGCAGCGCAAAGCGGTCGATATCCAGCAACTTATCATCCGACACGCAATCGGTGTTGGGATCGAAGTCGTGCAGATTACCGAGAATATAGCGTGCGGTATTGCGCACCTTGCGATACGCCTCGGACAGCTGCTTCAGAATGTCCTTGGACAGACGGACGTCCACACGGTAATCCAACGACGCGACCCACAGACGCAGGATCTCGGCGCCGTAATCCTTGATGACCTCGTCCGGCGAGATGGCGTTGCCCAACGACTTGTGCATCGCCTTACCCTCGCCGTCCACGACCCAGCCGGGGGTCAGAACCGCCTTGTACGGCGCTTTGCCGGTGCAGGCCACCGAGGTCAGCAGCGAGGATTGGAACCATCCGCGATACTGGTCAGCACCTTCCATATACAGGTCAGCCGGCCAAGTCAGCTCCGGACGCTCCTGCAGCACAGCCGCGTGCGTGGAACCGGAGTCAAACCACACGTCCATGATATCGCTTTCTTTGCGGAAGTGGTGACCGCCGCAATGCGGGCAGGTCGCACCCTCCGGCAGGATCTCATCGGCTTCGTGGGTATACCAGCCGTTGGAGCCTTCCCGACGGAACAGTTCGGAAACCGACTTGATAAACTCGCCGTCAATAACGGGCTTGCCACACTCCTCGCAATAGAAGATCGGGATCGGCACGCCCCACAGACGCTGACGCGAAATACACCAGTCACTGCGTTCACGCACCATCGAGGTGATACGATCCTCGCCCCACGACGGCAGCCATTTAACTTCCTGAATGGCGCGCACGGCGTCGTCCTTGAAACTGTCCACCGAACAGAACCACTGATCCGTCGCACGGAACAGTACCGGCTTCTTGCAGCGCCAGCAATGCGGATACTGGTGAACGATCTTCTTCATCGCGAGCAGCGAACCGGTCTTATCCATGTGAATGGCGATGGCCTTGTTCGCCTCGTCGGTGGTCATACCCGCACAGATGGGGCCGGCCTCCTCGGTCATACGACCCTGGCTGTCCACCGGCACGACCATGCCGATCTCCTCATACTTCTTGCAAATATTAAAGTCATCCACACCGTGGCCGGGAGCCGTGTGGACACAGCCCGTACCGCTCTCCAGCGTGACGTGATCGCCCACGATGATGAGCGACTCGCGGTCAAGGAACGGATGACGCGCCGTCATGTACTCCAGTTCCTGCCCGGTGAAGGTGGCAAGAACCGTATAGTCCGCGATGCCGGCAGCCGCCAGCGTCTCTTCGGTCAGTGCTTCGGCCAGAATGTAGATCTCCTCGCCGCAACGGACCGCCTGATAGGTAAAGTTCGGACCCAGACAGATCGCCAGGTTGGCCGGCAGCGTCCAGGTAGTGGTCGTCCAGATCACGAAGGAGGTCTTGGACGGATCCACGCCCTTGGCAGACAGCACACCGCGCTCATCCGCCACCGGGAATTTGACATACACCGAATAGCACGGATCCTCCGCGTATTCGATCTCCGCCTCTGCCAGCGCGGTACCGCACTCCGAGCACCAGTAGACCGGCTTGAGGCCTTTATAAATATAGCCCTTGGTCGCCATTTCGCCAAACACTTCGATCTGGCGCGCCTCAAAATCGGGGCGCAGCGTCACGTAGGGGTTCTCCCAATCGCCCAGCACACCCAGACGCTTGAACTGCTCGGTCTGGTCGTGGATATAGCTCTGAGCAAAATCACGGCAGATGTCGCGCAGCTCGACCGGCGACATCGACATCGCCTTTTCCGTGCCGACCTTGGCACGGGCCTTTAGCTCGATCGGCAGACCGTGCGTATCAAAGCCCGGCACAAACGGCGACTGATAGCCCGCCATGTTGCGGTACCGCACGATCATATCCTTGATGATCTTGTTCAGTGCCGTGCCGATGTGAATGTTGCCGTTGGCATACGGAGGGCCATCGTGCAGCACAAAATGAGGCTTGCCCTCATTTTTCTTGATGATCTCCTCGTAGATATGCTCGTTGTCCCACTTCTCCAAGAATTGCGGCTCACGCTGCGGCAGATTGCCGCGCATGGGGAATTCGGTCTGGGGTAGATTCAAAGTCTGATTGTAATCCTGCTGTTGCATTGTTTTATCTCCTTTGGCAGACGGTTTTTTACTTGCGCTTTCTGCGGCGAGGGGTGGGCTCGTCGTCATCGTCTGCGCTGATGTCGTAGTCATTGCCGAACTTCAAATTGGAAAAGCGGGAGACCGGCTTGAGCTCTTGCTCCTGCGCCGGCACGGTGACGACCTCCTCGACCGGAGGGGCCACGATCACGTCCTCATCGGCGGGAGTCGCTTCCTCGACCGGTGCGGGGATCTCCTGCGTTACCTCGACAGGTGCTTCCTCGACCGCCTCTGCAGGCTCCTCCGCCACCGGAGCAGCCTCCGGCTCGGGAAGCAGGCGGATCATCTCCAGATGCTCCTTGTACAGTGCCAGCATCCGCTCCTTAAACGCAGCAACCTCGCGCTGAACACGCTCCAACTCGTCTCTCTGCTCATTAATGTGACCCAGAGCATCCTTGCGAATGCTCTCCGCTTCCAGCTGAGCCGCCTCCACGATCTGTCTGGCTTTTTGCTCCGCCTCACGGATCACGTTATCACCGGTGCGCTGTGCGTTGAGCAGCGCCGACCGAATGCTGTCTTCATCGTTACGGTACTCCACCAGCTTATCGGCAAGCACCTTCATTTTTTGAGTGAGTTCCTCTTTCTCCTGCAGCAGCTGCTGTACCGTATCAGCACAAGCATCGATGAAATCATCCACTTCCTCGGCGCGATAACCGCGACCGCGATCAAATTCCACGTTGCGAATGTTATCCAATGTCATCATAAGAACTCCTCCTTCAATGCGTTACACATATTGCTCCAAGCGAATGATCAAACGGCCCTTGCGTGTGGGAGGGCCGATCTGCGCCACCCGAAACCGACCGGCACCGCGAACCGACAGCACGTCACCTTCGCGCACCGTGGCCGACACCGACAACTCCGGCATATGGTTGACCGACACCGCACCCGCGTTGATCCGCCGCACCGCTTCCTCACGTGAGGTGCGCAGCGCGACGTGAAGCACGGCATCCAGACGCGGCGACGGCACAGTGTCCTGCAGCTCGCGAAACTCGCGCTGCACCGTGATCTCCCCTGTGTAGGGGTACTCCACCTTCACGCCCTCCGAGCCGATCTTGGTAACCGATTCGGCCAGAAACGGTGCCAGCTCCTCATCTACCAGTACCACGGTCATACCGGGGCGGCAGACGATGTCGCCCAGCTTGTCCCGACGGATGCCGGCGGCAAGCAGCGCACCCAAAAAGTCGCGGTGCGTCAGCGTGGCAGACGGGCGATACCGAAACGCGATGGCACGAAGCGGGAAAAGTGCTTCGTCCGGCGGGATAAACGACGGGAAAATGCCCAAGATCGTGCGTTCCGCCTCCGGATAACCGCCGAAAAACAGGGCGTCGGACACACCCTTTTCATGCAAGACGGCTCGTGCCACCGCCTGCCGGTGTTCATCTAAGAAGCCGACAAAACGGGGGCACGAGCGTACGTTACACAGATGGCACGCATCCTCTACGCGGGCGCGCAGCAGCGCGTCCTCCTCGGATGCATCAGAAATACAGGCCATTGTTCTCCAGTTCATCCAACAGATCGCCCATGAAGCCGACGTTGTAGGGCGTGATGATATAGGTGCAGTTGGCGACCTTCTTGATCTGGCCGTCGTTGGCATACGCCACACCGCTCAGGAAGTCCAGAATGCGGCGAGCCACGTCCTTGTTCGAGGACTCCAGATTCAGAACCACCGTACGCTTCGCGTTCAGGTGATCGGCGATGGTGCTGGCGTCGTCAAAGCGCTCCGGCTTGACGAGAACGACCTGCAGCTGCGCCGTGGCGTGGATGTTGACGACCTTGTTACCCTTGCGGGCGGCCTCCTGCTCTGCTGCGCGCTCCGAAGAACGGGACATCAGCTCCGTGCTGCCCTCGTCCTGAACTTCGCGCTCGTCCTCTGCATCACCGAGCAGATCCTGCAATTTTCCAAAAAGACCCATGGTTGTTTCCTCCTGCTTACTTTTTATAATCTCTTGCGCCGAAGATTGCCGAACCGATCCGAACCAATGTTGATCCTTCACGGATAGCTTCCACATAATCCATTGACATTCCCATGGACAAGATCTCCATAGTTATATTATCTACGTTTTTGTCCCTAATGTCAATAAACAGTTTCCTCATTTGAGAAAAAATTGCACGTTTTTCCCATTCTGTGGGCAAAATCGGCGGAATTGCCATCAATCCACGCACACGGATGCCCTGAAATGCAGCGATCGTGTGCAGCAGCTCCTCCACCCGCTCCGCAGGAACGCCGCTTTTGGAGGCCTCGTCACCGATGTTCACCTCCACCAATACGTCCACACAGCCCTGCGGTGTTTTAAGTGCCGCTTCGGACACAGCGCGCGCCAGATGCTCGCTGTCGATCGACTGGATCATATCCACCTGCCCGACGATGCGTTTGACCTTGTTGGTCTGCAGATGGCCGATCAGGTGGGCCTGCACGCCGTCAAGGTGAAGCGCATCCCGCTTTTCCAGAAACTCCTGAACGCGGTTCTCACCGATGCAATGGATACCGCACGCCAGTGCGGCGTTGATGCGCTCGGCCGGTACGGTCTTGGTGACGGCCATCAGCGTGACCTCGTCACGCGAGCGCCCCGCCGCGACGCAGGCGTTTTGGATCTGTTCCTCGATCCGCTGCAAATTGTCGCAGATATAGGCGCACTCACTTGACAAGCTTTCCGTCATACAGATCCTCTCCTTTGATGACCATTTTATCGTACAACTGTGCATAAGACTTGTTGTCCAGGATCTCACACACAGAGACCTTGTTCTTTTCGTCGTAGTGCAGCACCTGAATGCGGCGGAACGCCAACACGTTGCCCACCTGCACGTACACGCCCGGCTCCTGCTTCTCGTTGAAGTGGATCGCATCGTCCGGAATGCGGATACCGTTATACTCCTCCAAGCGGATCTCCACCTGCTCCACCCGCACGGTGGACAGCTCCTGACTCATATGGGTGCATTGAAAAATGAGCGCCGCGGTGTCGTCGGTGCTTTTGTTGATCGCCGCCAACTTCATCGGGATCGCTTCACTGCTGACAAATGGCATTTTGACCTCCAGCTGCGCACCGATCTTCAGCGCAGCAGCCTTGGACAGCGGCACCGTACACGCCAGATACCATTCGTAATCGCCGACGATCTTGCCGATGCCGGTCTGCTCGACCTGCGGTTTGTAGTCCAGTACCTTTTGAATGTCCGCGGTGGTAAGCTGCGTAATATCGTCGGAAACACAGACACTCTCATATCCGTCCAACTGGCTGATGAAATAACCGGCGGCCGGAGACGAGATACTGCCCTTGGCAGGCTCAAACGTACCCGCCAGCTCCCGACGCTCGGCGCGCATTTCGCTGATCCGGTCGTCAAAGTTCTCCACACGACCGATGGTCAACTGCTTTTTGTTGAGCAGCTCCAACAACCGTGCGTGCAGCTCGTCCATATCCGTAAAGGTGTGTGCCTGTGCCTCGCCTGCGATGGACAACCAGATCTCGTTGATCTGCTGGTTGATGGTGGACAGATTGACGCGGTTGGAAGTGCCCTGCGCATTGATGGATTCCAGTGCGGCGATCTCCTCGTCAAGCTGATCCAACTCCTGCTGCCTCAGAGCGTCGCCCTCAGTGAGATAGATCTGAGCGATCGTGCCGCTGCGTGACACGCGCCCGCCGTTCGGAATGGTATAGAACAAATATCCCTCAGGTGAATCCTCAATGATGGTCTCGGTGCGATACACCACGCCGGTAGTCTCGACGGTTTGGTAGCCGGTGGCGCGTACAATGGTCTCGGTCTCCAGCGGGGATACCAGGATCAGATATCCCTGAAAACCGACGTATACCAGCAGCAAGGCTGCAGCGGCGATCGCCAGTACGCGCTTTACGATTGGATTCATCTGTCGTCACCGCTCCTTTCACAGTGCTTTTTCTATCACGTGCTGTGCCTGCTGCACAACGTTTCCTTCATCTACGTACAGCGGCGTCAGCCACGGTTGATGCCGAAACCACGACAGTTGCCGCTTGGCATACCGCCGACTTCCCTGACGGATGGCATCCGCCGCCGCTTCCAGAGAGATCTCTCCGGCAAAATACGGGTCCAATTCCTTGTATCCGATGGCTTGGCGGATGGTATCCGCCTGCGGCTGTGACCGCAGCCATACAGCTTCCTCTAAAAGCCCCTGCTCCAGCATCACCGTCACACGACGGTCAATACGGTCGTACAGCACTGCGCGGTCGTGAAAATCTAAACGAATGCCACACACCCGATACGGTGATGGTTGTCGACGCGACTCCTCATTCTGCTGCGTAATGGTGCGACCGGTGGTCTGATAGATCTCCAACGCCCGCACGATGCGCCCGCGGTCGTTGGGATGCAGCCGCGCGGCGGTCGTCGGGTCAACGGCGGCCAGCTCGTCCAGCAGCACCTGTGTGCCCTCTTCCTCCGCACGGTGGTTGAGTGCTTCTCGCACCGCGCGTTCGGCAGGCTGATCCTCATACTGTAGGTTGTCCACTACCGCCTGAATATACAGGCCGGTACCACCGCACAGCACCGGCAGCCTGCCACGATCGTACACCTCGCGGATCGTTTCGTGCGCCGCCGCGGCGTAGCGTGCCACGCTGTAAGAGGTGTCCGGCGGCAAAAAACCCATCAGGTGATGCGGTACGCCCTCCATCTCCTCTGCACTCGGGCGGGCCGTACCGACGCGCAAACCGTCATACACCTGCATCGAGTCGGCCGAGATCACCTCGCCGCCGAACCGATGGCATACCTCGACCGCAAGCGCGGTCTTGCCGGACGCGGTCGGTCCGACGATCACAACGAGAGGGATCGGTTTGGCTGACATGGTACGGTTCTCCTTTATACGATACGTCCGAACTGCTTTTCGATCTCGCGGGCGGTCAGTTCAAAACAGACCGGCCGACCGTGCGGGCAGGTGCGAATATCATCCTGATACAGCACCCGCTCGGCAAGCTTTTGCCGTTCCTGCGGCGTGCTGCTGTCACCGGCCTTGACCGCCGCACGGCACGCCACCGAATGATAGATCCAATCCAACTTGGTGGTAGTGATCTCCCGCCGACCGGACAGCAATCCGCCGGCGATCTCGCGCAGGCTCTCGGCAATATCGCCATCGGCCAACGCCATGGGAGCGGTGCGCACCAGCAATGAGTTGTTGCCGAATTCCTCGACCTCAAAGCCCGCCTGTACCAGCATCTCGCTGACCTCGGTCAGCACATCCAGCTCCTCGCGATTAAGCGACACGGTGATCGGTGCGAGCAGCATCTGCGCATCGCTGTGATCGGCCTGCCGCAAGTCGTTGTATAAGAGCCGCTCGTGAGCGGCGTGTTTGTCGATAAAATACACTGAGCCACGCCATTCGGCAACGATATAGGTATGCAGGACCTCGCCCACCACACGCACCGGCTCGGGTGTTTCCAGCAGGGTCGGCTCCTCCGCGATGACAGGGGCGGCCTCTGCCACAGGCTGCGGCTTTTCCTCCGCCGGCGACACCGTCTTTGGCTCTGCCGGCGCGTCCGCCTTGGGTGTCGCACGGAAAAAGTCCGCCGGAAGCGCCGTTTCATCCCGCAAGCCACCGGCAACCGACGCCGGACGACGCTGCCAAGCCGGAGGGACGGTGCGCGTCACCGGAGATGACGGGGGCGACATTTGTACGGTCGGCGCGGCATCCACTTTATGCGCGATCTGCCGCGCGGTGGTAACAGCCGGTCGGGACGGTATCTCGGACGCCGGCTCTCGCACCGGCGCGGTAAAGGTCGCCTGCTTGGGAGCCGTCTCCCCCTCCAAAGCCGATTTGACGCCGTGATACACCGCATCAAAGACCGGCTTTTCATTCACAAAGCGCACCTCGATCTTGGCAGGATGCACGTTGGCATCCACCGTTTCGGGCGGCATATCCACGTTCATAACACATGCGGGAAACTTTCCGGCCATCACAGCGCCCTTGTAGGCCTGCTCCAACGCCGCCATCGCGGTGCGGGTCTTGACGTACCGTCCGTTGATGAAGAAATGCTGCATGGTGCGGTTGGCACGAGCGGCGGTAGGGCGGCAGATATAGCCGTGAACGTGGATACCGCCGAGCGAATATTCGATCGGGATCAGCGTTTTGGCAAACTCTCTGCCCAATACCGCGCCGATGCAGGAATAGAGATCGCTGTCGCCGGGGGTGAGTAGCTCCTCGCGTCCCTCGCGGATGAAGCGGAACGAGATCTCGGGGTGGGACAACGCCAGACGGTCCACCACACCGGCGACCGCATTCGCCTCGCCCACGTCTTTTTTGAGGAATTTCATCCGTGCAGGCACATTATAAAACAGATCCTGCACGCAAATTGTCGAACCGCGGGGGCAACCGGCATCCGACAGCGAGACCTCCTCGCCGCCCTCCAGACGGTAGCACGTACCGGCCAGTTCCTCCTCGGTACGGGTAACCAGCTCCACGCGGGACACCGCGGCAATGGAGGCCAACGCCTCGCCGCGGAAACCGAGTGTGCCGATACGCTCCAGATCCGCTTCCTCGCGGATCTTACTGGTCGCGTGACGCAAAAACGCGGTCGGCACATCCTCACGGGCGAAACCGCAGCCATTATCGCTTACCGACAGGTAGGTAACGCCGCCGTTTTTGATCTCCACCGTAATGGAGGACGCACCGGCGTCGATCGCGTTTTCTACCAATTCCTTTACCACCGACGAAGGCCGTTCCACCACCTCACCGGCGGCGATCAGCTCCGCGGTATGCTTATCCAATACCTGTATTTTCGCCAAGATGCTCCCTCCTTTTGATTTAATACGCTTGGGCTTCGCGATTGAGCTCGTACAGCACCTGCATCGCCTCGATCGGCGTCAGCACGTTAACGTCCAGATCCCGCAAACGGCGAATAAGATCATTATCCACCGCGGGCAACAGCGATAACTGACCGTTGTCCTCCGCCGCCGGAGCAGCGCGCTGTACCACGGTCGTACCGGTCTCGTTGAGATCCTGCAGGATCTCACGCGCACGCGATACCACCGCGTCCGGCACACCGGCCAGCTTGGCGACCTCGATACCATAACTCTCATCCGCCGGCCCGCGCACGATGCGGCGCAGGAAGGTGATATCATCGCCGTGGCGTTTGACAGCGATGCTGTAATTTTTAACGCCCTCAAGCTGATCCTCCATGACCGTCAGCTCGTGGTAATGGGTGGCAAACAGCGTTTTCGCACCCACGCGGCGGGTATCCGCCACGTACTCCAACACGGCGCGAGCGATGCTCATACCGTCAAAGGTCGAGGTGCCGCGACCGATCTCGTCAAACACGATGAGGCTGTTCGCCGTGGCGTGCTTGAGGATGGTGGCTACCTCGCTCATCTCCACCATAAAGGTGGACTGACCGGAGGCCAGATCATCCGACGCACCGACGCGCGTAAAGATGCTGTCCACAATGCCGATGGTCGCGCTTTCGGCCGGCACAAAGCTGCCAATCTGCGCCATCAGCGTGATAAGCGCCGTCTGGCGCATATACGTCGATTTACCCGCCATATTCGGGCCGGTCAGGATCACCACGCGGTTTTGCCCCTGATCCAACAGCACGTCGTTGGGGACAAAGGGGACTTTTTGCAGCGATTCTACCACCGGATGGCGGCCGTTTTTGATATGGATCGTCCCGCTCATATCAATGATGGGACAAACGTAATTGTTACGCAGCGCTACCTCGGCCAACGCGCACAGCACGTCCAGTGACGCTACCGATTCGGCGGTCATTTGAATGCGAGCCAGCTCAGCAGCCACTGCGCGGCGCATCTCAGCAAACAGCTCGTACTCCAACGCAATGGAACGGTCCTTCGCGCCCAACACGCGG
>JAZNKN010000012.1:0-11935 GCA_045578625.1 Acutalibacteraceae bacterium
TTGAGGTTGGTCTCCAGCATATCGGCACGCTTGGCGGAGATGACCTTGCCCAACGCGGCGCGCAGGCTGTCCTCGCCAAAATCGTTCAGCACCTTGAGGATCTTACCCATCAGGATCATATTGGCCAGCGTCGGCATACCGTTCTCGCCCGCGAGCTGAGTCGCCGGAACGTAGTACACGGTGACGTCGTCGCGCTGCACCTTGCGCTCGATCAGCGTGGAATCCGCAAAGATCATACCGCCGGGAACGACGGCAGACTCATACTTGTCCAGAGACGGCAGGTTCATCGCAACCAGTACATCGGGATTCGCCACGATGGGAGAACCGACCGGCTCGTCGCTGAGGATGATGCCGCAGCTTGCCGTACCGCCGCGCATCTCGGGGCCGTAGGAGGGAAGCCAACTGACCTGCTTATCGTCCATCAGTCCCTTGTAGGCCAGAAACTTGCCGGCGAACAGGATGCCCTGACCGCCAAAGCCGGAAAACAAAAACTGTGTGGTACTCATTTCGCTTCCTCCTTCGCCGCGGAACGATCCTTATACACGCCGAGCGGATAGTAGGGCAGCATATTGTCGTCGATCCATTTCAGAGCCGCCTGCGGCGTCATGCCCCAGTTGGTCGGGCAGGAGGACACCACTTCGACCAGCGAGAAGCCCTTGCCGTCCAGCTGATTCTGGAACGCCTTTTTGATAGCCTTCTTCGCGGCACGGATGTTCTTGACGCTGTTGACGGTGACACGCTCCAAATATTCCGGGCCCTCCAGCTGCGACAGCATCTCGCACACGCGGATGGGATAGCCGCAGTGGTTGACATCACGGCCATAGGGCGAGGTCTGGGTGACCTGACCCGGCAGCGAGGTGGGAGCCATCTGACCGCCGGTCATACCGTAGATCGCGTTGTTGACGAAGATCACGGTGATGTTCTCGTTACGCGCAGCGGCGTGTACCGTTTCTGCCATACCGATGGAGGCGAGGTCGCCGTCACCCTGATAGGTGAACACCACGTGGTTTTCGGGATCGGAGCGCTTAACGCCGGTCGCGATCGCGGGAGCGCGGCCGTGGGCGGCTTCGATCATATCGCAGTTAAAATAGTTGTATGCCATGACCGAGCAGCCGACCGGAGCGATGCCGATGGCGCGGCCTTCGATGCCCAGCTCGTCAAGCACCTCGGCCACCAGGCGGTGAATGATACCATGGGTGCAGCCGGGGCAATAGTGCATGGGCATATCGTTGAGGGCATGAGGTTTATCAAAGACGACCATTACTTGGCACCTCCGTTCGCAGCAGCCTTAATGGCTTCCAATACCTGTTCGGGCGAGGGGATCATACCGCCGGCGCGGTTACACAGCGTGACCGGTGCCTTGCACTCGGTCGCCAGACGGACGTCCTCGATCATCTGACCCATCGGCAGCTCCACCGAGATGAACGCCTTGGCGTGCTCGGCAGCCTTGGCAAACGGGGCCTTCGGGAACGGCCACAGCGTAATGGGACGGATCATACCGACCTTGATGCCCTGTTTGCGCGCCTCGTTAACAGCGCTGCGGGACACGCGCGCCGCGATACCGAACGCCGCGATAACGATGTCGGCATCCTCGACCAGATATTCCTCGTACATCGCTTCGTTTTCCTCGATGTACTGATAGCGGGCATAGCGGTCAAAGTTGAACTTTTCCAGCTCTTCGGGAGCGAGGAACAGTGAGTTGACGATGTTATGCTCACGCTCCAGCTTGGTGCCGGTGGTCGCCCAAGGCTTTTCCGGCGCGGGCTGAATGTCGTAGTCCAGGCTGACAGGCTCCATCATCTGACCCATTGTACCGTCTGCCAGCACCATCGCCGTCATACGGTACTTATCAGCAAGGTCAAAGCCCTTAACGGTCAGATCCGCCATCTCCTGCACCGAAGCGGGAGCCAGCACGATCATACGGAAGTCGCCGTGACCGCCGGCGCGGGTCGCCTGAAAATAGTCCGACTGGCTGGGCTGAATGCCGCCGAGGCCGGGGCCACCGCGCTGCACGTTAACGATGAACGCCGGCAGATCCGCGCCCGCCAGATAGGACAGGCCCTCGCTCTTGAGCGCAATACCGGGGCTGGAGGAGGAGGTCATCACGCGCTTACCGGTGGAGGAAACACCGTACACCATATTGATGGCCGCGATCTCACTTTCCGCCTGTAGGAAGCAGCCGCCGATCTTGGGCATTTTCTTGGCCATATACGCGGCGATCTCCGTCTGAGGAGTGATGGGATAACCAAAATAGTGACGGCATCCGGCCAGAATCGCCGCCTCGGCGATGGCTTCGTTTCCCTTCATCAATACCTTATCTGCCATATTGCTCACCTTACCTTTCCACCTTGATGATGCAATCCGGGCACATCATCGCGCAGGAGGCGCAGCCCACGCAGGCCGCCTCATCGGTGATCTCTGCGGGGTGATGGCCCTTCTTGTTGATCTTGTCTTTTGCCAGCTGCAGCAGCTTCTTCGGGCAGGCGTCAACGCACAGCCCGCAGCCCTTGCAGTTGTCGGTCTTGAATGTCAGCTTCGCCATGTTCATTACTCCCTTTGTTGATATATCAGCATGAAAAACCGATTTTTGCCTGTAGCTCCAATGGGAACAGGTCGGGGATCTCCCCTGCCAGCTCCGCACACAGATCCTCGCGGGCGGTGGTGAGCACCAACGGCACACCGGTGAGGGCTTCCACCTCACGGGCGTACGCCATCGACTCACGCACATGCTGCGCGGTGGTCTCCGCGCCGAGATTGGAGTTGTTGACCAGCCCCGTAAAGGCGATACCACACGCCTGCTCGATCTCCCGCATGACCTCCTGCGTGGAGGGGGCGTCCGGCGTGAGCGGACGGTAGCGGTTGATCACCATCAGCATCGCGTAATCGTTTTCCGCCTTGATCTGCGGTGCCAACCGCCCGAGGGCGAGCGCACCGCGGTCATCGCCGCCGATATCCAGCACGACGGTGAGCGTCTTATCGTCGGTCACGGCGTACATTTCGTGCGGCAGCGCGGGGATATCCACGTTGCTGTTGGCGTATTCCGAGCAGATGAGACCAATGCCGCGGGCGGCAAAGTCCTCACTGCTGTCCTTGGTGCGGAAATACGGATTGACAATGTCCAGATCGGCGATGGTGACACGCTCATGCTGCTGCTTCAGCGCATACGCGAGGTTGACCGCCACGTTGGTCTTGCCACTGCCGTAATGACCGCACAAAATCGTCAATCGCTTGTGCTTTCTCATACCGTCACCTTACAGCTTGTTACGCTGGATCTTGCCGCTGACCGTCTTGGGCAGACTGTCGCGGAACACCACGATGCGGGGATATTTGTACGGTGCGGTACGCTGCTTGACGTAGTCCTGGATCTCTTTCTTGAGCTCGTCGGTCGGCTCGGTGCCGTTGACCAGCACGATGCTCGCCTTGACGACCTGACCGCGCACCTCGTCGGGAGCGGCGGACACGCCACACTCCAGCACGTACGGCAGCTCCATAATAACACTTTCGATCTCGAACGGACCGATACGGTAGCCGGAGGACTTGAACACGTCATCCACACGACCGACGTACCAGTAGAAGCCGTCCTCATCCTGCCACGCGGTATCACCGGTGTGGTAGAAGCCGTCGTGCCAGACCTCGGCAGTCTTTTCCGGAGCGTTGTAATAGCCGGTAAACAGGCCGCAGGGCGCGCCGTTCTTGACGTTGACGACGATCTCGCCCGTTTCACCGACCGGAACGGGATTGCCGTCCGAATCGACAATGGACACGTCGTAGATCGGGGCGGGCTTGCCCATCGAGCCGATCTTATGAGAAGCACCCACCATGTTGCCGACGATCATGGTGCTTTCGGTCTGGCCGAAGCCCTCGATGATCTGCAAGCCGGTGGCTTTTTCAAACTGACGGTACACCTCGGGGTTGAGTGCCTCACCCGCGGTGGTCATATGCTTGACCGACGAGAAATCGTATTTGGAGATATCCTGCTTGATCATCATACGCAGCATCGTCGGCGGTGCGCAGAAGGTCGTGATCTGGTACTTGGCAAACATCGGCAGGATATCCGCCGCATCGAAGCGATCGAAATCGTACACAAAGGTAGCCGCTTCACACAGCCACTGGCCGTACAGCTTGCCCCACATCGCCTTTGCCCAGCCGGTATCCGAAATGGTGAAATGCAGGCCGTCGGGATCCACGTCGTGCCAGTAGCGCGCCGTGTGGAAATGACCCAACGCATACTTGTAGTTGTGCGCCGCGATCTTGGGATAGCCGGTCGTGCCGGAGGTGAAGAACATCAGCATCAGATCGTCGCCGCCGGGGGCGTCGTCGGTGCGGTTGTAATGCGTGCTGTACAGCGTATATTCCTCATCAAAGCTGCGCCAGCCCTCGCGGGTGCCGTTGACGATCAGCTTGTGCTTGAGATCGGGGCATTTTTCGGCGGCCAGATCCACTTGATGGGCGGTGTCGCCGTCTGCCGTGCAAAGCACCGCACTGACACCCGCCGCCTGGAAGCGGTACTCCAGATCGTGCTCCACCAGCTGATTGGGAGCGGGGATCGCAATAGCGCCGAGCTTATTGAGGCCGATCATCGCAAACCAGAACTGATAGTGCCGCTTGAGGATCAACATCACGCGGTCGCCCTTTTTGATGCCGAGCGATTTGAAGTAGTTGGCACACTGCGCGGAGGCCTTCTTGATATCCTTAAAGGTGAAACGGCGCTCGGTGTGGTCGCGGCTGATGTGCAGCATCGCCAGTTTATCCGGCTCGCGCTCTGCCAGCGCATCCACCAGATCGAAAGCGAAATTGAACTTTTCGGTATTCTTGAACGTAATGGAGGTGGGGGTCCCCTTTTCATTCTCCGTCACGTCGATAAACTGCTTGTAGAGACGGTCTTTGGTGTCTTTATGTACCGTGGGACGCTCGGTGACCTTCTTTTCCGCCGTGAGTTCGGGAATCGGCTCACCGGTGGGGTTCAGCACGATGGCGTAGAACACACAGTCCTCGCCGCCGACCGCGATCATACCGTGCGGCGTGTCGGAATCGAAATAAATGCTGTCACCCGGGCCGAGCACCTCAATATGCTCACCCACCTGCACCTTCAGCTTACCGCTGATAATGAGGTCGCATTCCTGACCGGCGTGGGTGGTCAGCTCGATGTCCTTCTGCTGAGCGGCCTCGTCGTACACACTGCGCACGTACAGCGGCTCCGCAATACGGTCGCGGAACGCATACGCGAGGTTGTAATACGTCATACCGTGCGCCTGCGACACTTTCTGACCCGCACCGAAGCGGGTGACGGTGTAGGATTTCAGCGTGGGGCTGTAACCCTCGATAATATCGGTGACATTGACGTTGAGTGCCATGGCGCAGCGATAAATGAACGCAAAGTTCAGATCGCTCGTGCCGCTCTCGCACTCAGCGTATTCCGCCGCGGTGACGCCGGTCTTGGCCGCCATCTCATCGACAGACAAGCCCTCCAGCTCACGCAGAGCGCGGATACGCCCCGCCATTTCTTTGATCTTAAAATCCAGTGCCGTGATCTGTTCCATATCGTTACCTCATTTCACGGGACGATAAAAGCACTCGTCCCAAAGCTATGACTTTGAGACGAGTGCTGATAAGTCACCCGCGGTACCACTCAAATTGCCATCTGCCTTGGGGCAGACAACCACTCTTCGGGATCCAACAATCCCTATGCCTTTACGCAGCAATCACGGGGAGGTTCTACTGACCCGCGGTGCGGGGTTTCTTCCTCCCGGCTCGGAAGCTACAAACGCAAAGGTCATACCGATGGCTCACACCAACCGCCATCTCTCTGAAGGATGTTCCCTTGCGCCCTCTTCGTCAGCGCCTTTATATTCAATACATAGGGGATTATAGCACAACCCCCGGTGGCTGTCAACTCTTTTTTGATAAAATACGCGGAATTGCGCATCACAGCTTGTTGCGCTGGATCTTGCCGCTGATGGTCTTGGGCAGCTCGTCGCGAAACACCACCACACGCGGATATTTGTACGGTGCGGTGTGCTGCTTGACGTAGGTCTGGATCTCTTTTTTCAGCTCCTCGGTCGGCTCGGTGCCCTTGGTCAGCACGATGCTGGCCTTGACCACCTGACCGCGCACCTCGTCCGGAACGGCGGAGACACCGCATTCCACCACGTAGGGCAGCTCCATGATGACGCTTTCGATCTCGAACGGTCCGATGCGGTAGCCGGAGGACTTGATAACGTCGTCCACACGGCTGACGTACCAGAAGTAGCCGTCCTCATCGCGCCACGCCGTATCGCCCGTGTGATACAGGCCGTCGTGCCACGCGTCGGTCGTCTTTTCGTCGTCGAGATAGTATTCCTTGAACAGACCGCACGGCACGGATTTATCGGTGTGGATGACGATCTCGCCGGTCTCACCCACCGCGACGCTGTTGCCGTCGGGGTCCACGATATCCAGATCGAACTGCGGGGACGCCTTGCCCATCGAACCGATCTTCGGCACGGTGCCGACGAGGTTGGCGATCGCCAGCGTCGTTTCGGTCTGACCGAAGCCTTCCATGATCTCCAGACCCGTTGCCGCCTTGAACTGCTTGAACACCTCAGGGTTCAGCGCCTCACCGGCGGTGGTCATGTGATGGATGGAGGACAGGTCGTACTTGCTCAGGTCGCCGCGGATGAGCATACGCAGCATCGTCGGCGGCGCGCAGAAAGTGGTAATGTTGTACTTGGCGAACATCGGCAGGATGTCGTTTTCGTCAAAGCGGTCGAAATCATAGACAAACACCGCACCCTCGCACAGCCACTGGCCGTACAGCTTGCCCCACAGCGATTTGCCCCAGCCGGTATCTGAGATGGTCAAATGCAGGCCGTCGCGCTCGCAGCAATGCCAGTACCGCGCGGTAACGTAGTGACCCAGCGCGTAGGTGTGCTTGTGCGCCGCCATCTTGGGGTTGCCGGTCGTGCCGGAGGTGAAGAACATCAGCGCCGTCTCATCGCCGGCGGAGGCGTCCTCCGGACGCACGAACTTGCGGGAGAACAGCTTGAATTCGCTGTCGAAATCGTGCCAACCCTCGCGGCTTCCGCCCACCATCACCTGCGTGATGCTCTGCGGGCATTTCTTGGCGGCGGCTGCCGCGATCTCGGCGGTGTCGCCGTCGGCGGTGCAAACGATCGCCGTCACGCCCGCGGCGTTGAAGCGATACTCAAAATCGTGTTCCTTGAGCTGATTGGTCGCGGGGATCGCCACCGCGCCGAGCTTGTGCAGCGCAACCATCGCGAACCAGAATTGGTAGTGGCGCTTGAGCACCAGCATGACCTTGTCGCCTCGCTTGATGCCAAGCGAGGTGAAGTAGTTGGCCGCCTGATTGGAATACTGTTTCATATCCTTGAAGGTGAAGCGTCGCTCGGTCTTGTTCTTGTCCAGATGCAGCATCGCGAGCTTGTCGGGATACTTCTCCGCGATGCCGTCCACGATGTCAAAGCCGAAGTTGAACACGTCGGTGTTCTTGAACTCGATGTGCTTGAGCGCGCCGTGTTCGTCCTCCTCGGTCTCGACGAAGCGCTCGCACACCAGCGGCTGCTTGGTGTTGGCAGAGACCAGACTGCGGCGCACGACCTCCTCCTTGGTGTCCTCACCCGGAAGCACGACCGCGCAGAACACGCAATCCTTGCCCTCCACCGCGCGCATACCGTGCGGTGCAGAGGAGTCGTAGTAGATGCTGTCGCCCTCACCCAGCACCTCGGTGTGGTCGCCGACCTGCACCATCAGCTTGCCGCTGATAACAAGGTCGAACTCTTGACCGCTGTGGGTGGCAAGCTGGATCGGCTTGTTCTCCAACGAGGGATCGTATTCATACCGCACCCAATACGGCTCGGCGATCTTGTCACGGAACTTGGGTGCCAAATTGGCGATGCTGATGCCGTTCTCCTTGGCGGTCTGCTGACCCTGACCCTTGCGTGTGACGGTGTACGACGAGAGACGCGCACTGGTGGTACCCTCCAACAGGTCCGACATACCGATGCCGAACTCCAACGCGCACTTATGGATAAACGAGAAGGGGAAATCCTGCTCACCGGATTCCAGCTTGAGATACTCGCCCAATGAGACCTCTACCTTCTCTGCCATCTGCGCCGCCGTATAGCCGGCAATTTCACGCATCTCCTTAATTCGCAGGGCCACCTCATACAGCTTTTCCGACGCAACAGTTGACATTATCCATTCCTCCTTTAATGAAAATAAAAAACACCCGTCTCAACGTTTGAGACGAGTGTGTATAAACACATCCGCGGTACCACTCAAATTGCCGCCGAAGCGACCGCTTATCAGAGCCCAACAGCCCCTATGCCTTTACGCAGCATTCACGGGAGCCCCTACTCCGGCACACGCCGTTTCAAAACTCCGGCTCGGAAGTGATGGGCTGTTTTGAACACTTGTTATCGGTTTACACCAACCACCGACTCTCTGTGAACGCCTGCTCAAAGCCGTCTTCGTCATAGCCTTTGTATTCAATTGGAATGTACCCATTATAGCACCTGAAGTTCAAAAGTCAATACCTTTTTTCAAAAAATTCTCGCGCTTTTTCGCGCCCATTCCCCACGCTATGGCTTGCTTTTGTCGGCAAGGTATGGTACAGTAACAGTATATACATTTCGTGAAAAGAGGTACGGGTATGAAGCATTTTCGCAAAGCGCTCTGTCTGTTGCTGACCACGCTGCTGGTTTTCGCGCTGGCCTTGCCGGTCGCGGCGGACAGCGAGGATGAGTTCACCATCACTGTCGGCGCGATCCTGGAGGGGACCGGCGACAGCAAGACCATCCTTTTAGAGATCGAAAACAACACCGGCTACAAAATGAGCTTCGGTTGGGTCAACACCTGCGAGCTGCTGGTCACGACCGATGAAGGCACGTTTTCCAAGGAAATAGACTCCCATTCCATCCCGCAGGGCGACAGCTCCTACGAGGTATTTATGTCCGACTGCCCCGGCGAGGTTGAAAAGATCAAACTGACCGACCTGCGGCAGCTCGACGAGCGCGGTCTGCCGGAGTTGGAGGTGCGCGATCTGGTGCTGTACAACGCCGCCATCGGTAAGACCTCGTATTCCGGCGCTTTTGAGGAAGAAGCGTCGTTCGGCTTCTCCCCTTGGTTCATCGTCATTCCGCTCGTCGTATTCGGCGTGATCATCTCGATCGTCATCGTTGCGGTGCAGAAGTACACCAAGCGCAACCGCAGCGTGACGCAGCCGTTCACGCCCTTTGCCGGTGCGATACCGCCCGACGATATGGGGCGTCGTATGCACGAGCAGGCACATCAGCAAGCCGTGAACAACGTGAATCAGCAGCAGTTTAACGACTTTATGCACCAGTCTGCCAACACGACGGATATGGGCGGCTTTAACCCGCCTCCCCCGCCTCCGCCCCCGATGGGTATGTAAGGAGGAAAACGGTATGGCTGCTTGTATATTCTGCGGGACCGCGCTTCCCGAAAACGCCACCTTTTGCCCCGCGTGCGGTAAAAAACAGGTCATGCGCTACACCCAGACCTTTCAGCGCGGGAAAATGAAGGAGCAAGACTTCATCGACCAGATCAACGCCTGGTTTGCGCAATATCCGCAGGTCGCCAACGTCAAGGGCGAGCTGCATCTGGGACACGGCGTCGGACTGCTGGTCAACAAATACGTGTTGGACGCCCTCAGCATCGAATACGAGGTGCTTTCCGGCCGGAACGTCAACCAGTACGCACTGGTAGAACTGAGCAAGTTCGGATTGGTCCGCAAGGAGACCTCCGATCTGCTGGCACAGTGGAAGCAGGCCAATCCCGGTGCCACCGTCGTCCGCACCGCAGGCGGTGTGAATCAGCGCGGCTCCGGCGGCAGCCTCGCGATCGGCGGCTTCGGGGCGAACAACAACACGCAGCTGTACGTGCTGTTTAAGTTCAACCGCAAGACCGGCCCCGCTCTCCCGCCGCAAAACGGGTAATATTACGTAATATAAAGGGCAGAGAACGCAACCGTTCTCTGCCTTTTTGTTTGTGTGGCGGGGCGTTGAAGGCCAACTACGCTGCGCTTCGCATAAGTTCCGCCGACGAGATCAGAGATCCGGGGTGTCACTTACGCCCCTACCACCTCGAATGGAGACGGTAGAAACGACCTGTGTGTCGTTCCGCATGGATCGTGCGAAGCGTAGCCGCTCGCCCTTGTGGAATCCAAAACGAGGTTCGTAGAGGAGGACCTCTGCGCCCTCCCGCAGGGTCGTATAAATTTCGGCATGCGGGGGACTTGCACAATGTGATACAAAGGGAATCGTGCTTTAGGGAAGCAATGCCACTTCGATACCCACAACGCCGTATTGCCGCTGCTTTTCGGCGGAGTAATAAGCCTGCATATCGGTCGGCGAGGCTGTGGGCAGCTCTTCCGGCAGGTAGCCGCACTGGTCCAGCGGCAACGCTTTGTAGAGTTCTTCAAATGAGGGAAAGATATGTAACGCGGTCACGAGAACACGCAACTTGCGGTCGGGGGCATCGGAATTGGAAAAGACGATGGTGTCGCCGGCCGCGATGGCCTGCCTCTTTTCATCGTATAAGCGCAGTTCGACGGTCTTCTCCCCCGCGGCGATCATATCAAATGGCCGCGGATGCAGATTCATGCTATGTGTCATGTGACGGCCTCCTTTTGGCTGATGGTCTGTCAACGATTACCGTAACAATTGGCCCCATCATTTTGCATTCTCCTTTGCTGTTTTGCAAGATGCGATCAGCAATCTACGGATATTCCCACAGAGTTTTTCTACATACTGATAGGTGGTGATATCAATTCTTTTGGTTTCATACATCAGTTTTAACCAATAGCTTGTTTCATTGGATTCTTTCAATGCAATTTCCAACTTTGCAACAAAGTCTTTTTTGCTCTGTGCATATTACGCTTCATGGATATTCGCGCCAACCGATGTGCCTGCTCTTGCAAGTTGATCGGTCATATAGGAACTTTTTGGCGCCGTTACGCCATCAACAAGATTAACAATCGCGACTGCAAATTCAAAAGATAAGTCAAGCAATTTATTTTCAGACAAAAAAGCACCTTCTTTCAAGATGATTATATCATAAATTGTTGCGGCATTCAATGATATATTGCTAACGGGATATGATATACGGCGTTGCCGTATGATATACTTGCTATGCAGGCATGATATAATTATCCGTTCCCCTCATACGCGAAGCGTATATCATCTGCGAAGCAGATATCATAGCGTCAGCTATATCATCCGTGACCGAAGGGAACGGATATCATTGAAAAAAGTCACCTTTGTCGGTAGACAAAAGTGACTTTTTTCGTGGTGCCGGAAGCGGGGGTCGAACCCGCACGGTATCGCTACCACTGGATTTTGAGTCCAGCACGTCTGCCAATTCCATCATTCCGGCGTATTCTTTTGGGAACAGTGGTTATTATACAACGGTATCACCGTCGTTGTCAAGGGGGTTTTTGACATCGGCGATAAATCCGCCGACGCTTGCCGAAAAGCCTTGCCGCCAAGCCGAAAAATCCGTATAAGAATTCCTTATAAAAGGGCTTGACAAGCGGCCCTGCGTATGCTAAAATTATCAATCGTGGCACGGTGTGCAGATGGGTGAATTATGCCCTGACGCACCTACCACCCCCGCGGCTCGTCGGGCATATGCCGGACGGATGCGGGAACGAATATGTAAGGAGGTGTCTATATTGCCCACTTTTAACCAGTTGGTTCGCAAGGGTAGAGAAGAACTCGAGAAGAAGGCGAAAGCTCCCGCTCTGTTGAAGGGTTGGAACTCCAAGAAGCGCGTTCCCACCGACCAGAACTCTCCCCAGAAGCGCGGCGTCTGCACGGCTGTTAAGACGGCGACCCCGAAGAAGCCGAACTCCGCTCTCCGTAAGGTAGCGCGTGTCCGTCTCTCGAACAATATCGAAATTACATCTTATATCCCC